>NZ_CALVGO010000005.1 GCF_944327125.1 uncultured Faecalicoccus sp. | reverse complement strand
ACGATTGCGTCATAGCATTCATCGACCATCGCATCCATATATAGGTCATAATCAGGATCTGCCTTTGCTCGTTCTTCATCTTTGATCATTTTAAAGTACAGAGTTTGATTGATGCTGCAATGTTTAAAAAAAGTTCCTTTTGTGCTTGTTGCATAAAGAACAGGATATTGTTTCTGAGTCATAAAAACCTCCAAAATGTAGTTCTATTTTACCTTATCATGTGCAAATTGAAAAGTGATCTTAGATTTTGCCTAAAAAGATGTGTTTTCTATGATAATCCATATACAGTTTGCGGTTTTCGGTCATGATTTTTTTATTTAAATCGTGAAGCTGATAATGTTCTGGATGTTTTAACTGTCGGGATACAACTAATTTTCCTTCATCGGTATACGTGATATATCCCTGATCGAAGAGATAGTCATGATTTCGGCACAGCAATAATCCGTTGTTGTGGTCGGCGGCCTCAAAGATATGGGCACAGTCACGAAACGGCTTGATATGACTGGCAATCAGCATATGGGGCAAATGGATCCCGCAGACAGGACAAGTTCGGTTGAACTCATGCATAAGCGTGTCTTTAAAATAGATCTGGAGATCTTTGGATACATCTCGGTTTGTCGGGATTCCTCTTTTAGGCATGATTTGGTATAAAAAGTCACGGTTAGGCAAAGGAACAATGCTTCGATTTTCGTTTTTGTGAGGCATGTTTTTTGTCCTTTGTACAATCGAATTTGTATAGAGGATCGACAATGTATCACTCACGATCTTGTCTGGGTCTTCTTTTCGGATTCGGTCCATATATTCCAGCATGCGATGATCTTTGACTTCAAAACCAATTTCTTCCAGCAGTTCTTCATCATCTTTGAACATTTCCCAAAACGAGAGGTTTTCAATCAAACTGTTGGTCTTTGAACGCGCATAGATCACAGCGCAAGGGAACAGATCGATTTCTTCGTTGAGCCATTCCAATCCTCGGTGTTTTTCCAATAAATCGATGACTTTATATATTTTAGTGTCGGATAGCCCGGTTCGATCTTTGATCTCACGAAAGAGTTTTCTCTTTGTGTCACATATCAGACTTGCTTCGTTGATCGCAAGAATGACTTGTTTCAGATTTGATTTATTCATACTTCCATTCTAACATAAAAAAAACAAGTTGGAGTTTTCCAACTTGTTTACTCTTTAACGAGTTCTTCCTGATGCGTTGCGAAGGTATATTCTTCGATCGTGTAGGCAACTCTGGCCTTGATCAGGGCTTCTGGTGTGTTTTCCAGTTTTCCTTCCCGTACCAATGTATATTGGATTGGCATATATTGGGATAAAAGCGGAAGAGATACCGGATGTTCATGTAAGTTTGTAAGCAGTGTATTCAATGCTTTCTGTACTTTTGGATTTGGCATGTAGTAACGGGAACGATCCGAGAAAGAATATTTTCTTTTGAATGCGATCTCTTTATCGGTTCCGTGATAGTATGGGGCCCATTTTCCAGGGTTCTCCAACATTACCTCGTCTAAGACTTCTTTAAAATGACTGGTTTCAAATCCATAAACTTCAGCCAGTTCTTCTTCGATGCAGCAAAGAGAGAAGATTCCTTCACGGGCTGCGTAAGTAAGCCCTGGTCCTACTTTCAAGATTCCGACACCGTCTTCAACCAGTTCTTTCAGTTTGTATTTTGTCTGGTAATCTGTTGAATGACCTTCGAATACCAGATTGTCAAAATCTTTGATGGAAGCCATCAGATCTTTGGCACGTTCTCTGTCGTATTCTTCGCATCCGGCATCTTTTTCTTCAACGCCTGGCTGAACGACAGCGGCCATGACATATTGCCATGCGTCGTGAATTCCTAATTCCTCAAAAGCTTTTTCAAAGGTGGATACGGTTGCCTTGAAGTCTTCCGGTTTTGTCACCTGCATACCGGCATCTTCTTCGACGGCACCGCCCGGAATAGGAACTTCACTACCCACGATGTATACAGGATGAACGGCTTCAGGATTCTCTTCCAATAATTCTTGATAGGCTTCTTCACAGACTTTTGCCAAAGTCGCTCCTCGTTTGGCGATGACTTCATCGCTCAAACGTGTGTTTGGATCGTCATCAGCGACTTTCATACTGGTATCGATATGGATCTTGGTAAATCCGGCACGCACATAATCGTGGACCAGTGTTTTGGCGTAGTCCATGGCTTCCGCTTCCGGTTTACTGGAAACAGTAAGCGGACCTAAATGGTCTCCTCCCAGGAAGACTCTGTCTTTTGGCAAACCGATTTTCTCGGCGGTTTCTAAACAGTAATTATAGAAATCTTTCGGTGTCATTCCTGAATAACCGCCGTTTTGATCGACCTGATTGGCTGTGGACTCGATCAGTACCAGAGAGTTTTGTTTCTTGGCGGTTTCAATAGCGGCTTCGATCACAAAACTGTTGCTGGAGCAGCAGGAATAAACGCCGACGCTTTTCCCTGCTTTCTGTAATTTTATGATGTTTAATAATGGATTTTGTTTTGGCATAAAAACCCCTCCTATGTCTTTTATTATACTCTATCATTTGTACAACTTCATCTAATTCATGAAATATACAAATAAAAAATGCAAAAAGATAAAAGTTGTCAAAAAAGATAAAACCTTACTTAAAAAAGATACGAGGAAAGAAGATGCCTGTGATATAATTTTTTTAAAGTTGGAGGTAAAATCATGAAATTAATCGTATGCAAAGATTATGATGAAATGTCTGCGAAGGCATTCGAGGTAATGAAAGAAGTCGTTACCAGCAAGCCGGATGTTGTGCTGGGTCTGGCTACGGGAAGCTCGCCAGTTGGGCTGTATCAGTGCATGGTGAAAGATCACGAAGATAATGGAACCAGCTACAAAAATGTAAGAACGTATAATTTGGATGAATATGTAGGAATCGACCGTAACGACCCTCAGTCTTACTATACATTCATGAAAGAAAATTTGTTTGATCATGTTGATATCGATCCGGCCAACACCCATGTTCCTTATGGTAACTGTAAAGAAGACTGTGAAGCTTATGAAAAAGAGCTGGATAAAGTATCGATCGATTTACAGCTGTTAGGAATCGGACGCAATGGTCATATTGGTTTCAACGAACCAGGAACACCATTTGAAGAATTGACACATATTGTTGACTTGACGCCAAGTACGATCGAAGCGAACGCTCGTTTCTTCGACAATGATATGAACAAAGTTCCAAAACAGGCAATTTCCATGGGAATCGGTACAATCATGAAATCAAAGAAGATTCTGATGGTTGTTTCTGGAACGGATAAAGCCGAAGCGGTAAAAGGAATGGTTGAAGGTCCTGTTACTACGGATATGCCGGCTTCTGTTCTTCAGAATCATCCAGATGTAACGGTTGTTGTGGATGAAGCGGCCGCAAGCTTATTATCAAAGTAAAGGGATTTGAGATCTGTCAAATTATTGGCAGATCTTTTTTTATAGCTTTGAGTTTCGTTGTATTTTATATCAAATACTGTATAATTTAGTTTAAATACAAGGAGTTGATTTAAATGATCTGTAAAAACTGTGGTATGGAACTTTCTGATGAGGCAAAGTTTTGTTCAAATTGTGGAACTCCGGTTACAAAGGAAGAAATCGAAGAAACACAGGAAATTCAAGAAGAAAGCACGCAACTGATCGATGAAGCTGAAGATGTGAAAGAAGAACCGGTTGAGGAAGATTTAAAACCGGCTTCTGAATTGGAATCCGAAGCATCGGACGTTGATAAGGAACCCGAAGATTCACAGGAAGATCCAATCCAGTGGTATTATGTCAAAGGTTCTGAAGCGGCCGGCCCTTTTGAAGAAAAAATGATGCAGGAGCTTATCGAGAAAAAAGAAATTGGAAAAGATACGCTTGTCTGGAAAAATGGTTTTGAAGACTGGAAAAAGCTGGGGGAAACGGAGTTAAGCGCTTATCTTGCACAGTCGGAAACCAAAGACGAACCGCAATCCTGGTATTACATTGATGCCAATGGCAATCAAAATGGTCCGTATACCAAAGAACAGATGGAAAACATGGTCCGTTCGAAGCAAATCTATGGAAATACCTTTGTGTGGAAAACGGGAATGCCGGACTGGAAGCGTCTGAAAGAGACTGAACTGGCCGATTTAGCTCAGGCTTTTACCGATTCTGTGTATTCAGGCACAAATCAGCCCATCTATATCTCAGAAAGAAGCATCGGAATGTGTATCCTTCTTTCGATTGTGACCTGTAGCATTTATTCTTACTATTGGCTGTATTGTCTGGCCAATGATATTGAACGCTGCTGTCAGGCAAAGGGAAAGGCGAGTCCTGGAGATCCGGGGATGGTTGTCCTTTTGACCATAGTGACTTGCGGATTGTATGGGATTTACTTTTACTGGAAAGCGGGCAAGGTGCTTAACGAACTGGATTTCGACAATGGCTTCAAGGTCCCGGACAACAGTATCGTTATGCTGGTATTGCCGGTCGTTGGTTTAGGCATCATTTCTATGGCTATTTGTCAAAGTTCTTTGAATGATATCAGCCGTTATGGAAATCAATAAGAAATCAATGAAACTGATAGGAGCAATTGTATTGTTGCTCCTGTTTCTTCTGTTGGAAGGGATCCATTGTCCGTTTCAGGCGGTGTTTGGCATCCCTTGTCCAGGCTGCAATATGACGACCAGCCTGTATTACCTTCTTCATGGAAATATAGAGGCTTCACTTTTCTATCATGGTTTGTTGATTCCGACCATGATTTTCGCAATTCTGGTATTGTGGAGACATTTGAAGAAGGATGTCAAGGGAAGAAATTGCCTGGTCTGGATCTGGGTGGGGTGTATGTTTGTCTATTATCTTTACCGCATGATCTTTATTTTTCCCGATGTCCCCATGGTTTTTGATGAAACCAGCGTTCTTGCGCATATTCTTTCAATGATGGCACGGTAAGGGCAAAGCCCCTTGACATGTCTGGATAAAATGCCTATAATGACTGCATAAAAGTAAATCAGATGAAGATAGAGGTAGCGATGCATCAGAGTACCATAGGGAGCCGGCAGGCAGTGAAGTATGGAAAAGGTAATCATCGCCGAAAGAGACGGTATGGCAATAGCGTTTCTTGGGGCTTTGGGAAATACCCACTGCACTCCTTCGTAAGAAGAGGGGTTATCTTGAGGGCAAAGTCAATAAGCCATATGGATAACACATATGGTTTTTTTTCTATTTTCATGATACTTTAGGAGGAAGAAAAATGAAAAAATTATTAGCCGCAATCGCAGTTGGAACATTCGCTTTGGCAGGATGTTCAGGATCCGGAGCCGATTCAGCTCAGGATGATACGTTTACCGTAGGAATGGAGTGTGGGTATCAGCCGTTTAACTGGCAAACTTCCGATGCCCAAACGGACTCTGCCGTAGAAATCAGCGGCGGTGGAGGATATTGTGACGGATACGATGTAATGATGTCACAAGCCATTGCCGATGAATTGGGCCAAAAATTAGAAGTGAAGAAAATTTCATGGGATGGACTGCAGCCTGCTTTGGATTCCGGAGAAATTGATGCGATCGTTGCCGGTATGACAGCCAGCGATGAGCGTGAAGAAGGCATCGACTTTACGACTCCATACTATGAAAGTGAAGGAATGGTCATGATCGTTCGTGCCGACAGTGAAATGGCAAACTATACGGATATTCAGGATTTCTCCGGTCATAAAGTCATCGGCCAGAAAAATACAAATTATGATACCGTTATCGATCAGATCGAAGGTGTAGATCATCAGACACCATTAGCCACATATCCTGAACTGGTTGCTGCCCTTCAAAATGGAGTGGCCGATGGTATTACAGCGGAAATGCCGGTTGCCGAAGGTGTGGTAGCCGCCAATCCAGGACTTGCGATTGTACAGTTTGAAGATGGGCATGGCTTTGAAGTGGATACCACAGTATCTATCGGTTTGAAAGAAGGAACTCGCGATTCAGATTTCTTCAAGAGCGTACAGGACGCATTGGATTCAATTAGCCAGGATACAAGAAATGAATATATGAAAACTGCGGTTGAAAACGCACCAACCGAAGAATAGGAAGGTTTGATGATCCATGAGTATCGATTTTGGAAGGGCATATGAAATATTTATAGAGAATTGGAGCTTGTTTTCTTACGGTATCCAAAACACTCTCTTATTCGCAATCGTCGGTACGGTTGTCGGACTGGTCCTGGGATTGATAACCGGAGCCTTGCGTGCAATTCCGGAAGATCCTATGGATTCACTTCCTGTTAAGATTTTAAAGAAGCTTGCGAAATGGATCGTAGGCTTCTATGTCTGGTTTTTTAGAGGTACACCGATGATGGTACAGGCCTTGTTCTTTTTCTACTTGCTTCGTCCTATTTTAGGATGGACGGGTTTCTCGGCCGGTTTGATCATCATCTCGGTCAATACCGGTGCGTATATGGCGGAAATCATTCGTGGCGGTATTCAGTCTATTGATGCCGGACAAAGCGAAGCGGCAAAATCCCTGGGGATGACAACGTTTCAAACGATGGTTTCCATTATTTTTCCGCAAGCCATCAAAAACACCTTCCCGACGATTGGAAATCAGCTGATCGTCAATATCAAAGACAGCTGTATGTTAAATGCGATCCAGGTAACAGAGCTTTACTTCCAGTCTTCTTCGGTAGCCGGAAGTAACATGAAATTTGCCGAAGTTTACTTTTTGGAGATGGTGATTTACCTTGCCTTAACAACGATCGCAACATTGATCCTGAATGCTGTGGAAAGAAAAATCAACAAGACAAAGACAGTAACAATCAAGGAAAACTGTGCATAGGAGGTTTGTATGGAAACAGTCATTCAAGTACAACATCTGAAAAAACATTTTGGAGATCTTCAAGTTTTAAACGATATTGATTTTGAAATCAACAAAGGGGAAGTGGTGACGATCATTGGATCTTCCGGTTCGGGAAAAAGTACGCTTCTTCGCTGTATCAACTTATTGGAGATTCCGGATGGCGGAAACATTTTATATAAAGGAACAGACATTTTAAGTGGCAAACTTCCTTTGACAACCTATCGTTCCAAAGTGGGAATGGTTTTTCAAAGCTTTAATTTATTTGCGAATAAGACCGTTTTAGAAAATTGTATGATCGGTCAGATCAAAGTCTTAAAGCGTTCGAAAGAAGAAGCACAAAAAATTGCCATGCAGCACTTGGAAGAAGTTGGTATGCAGAATTTTGCCGATGCCAGTTCGACTCGTTTATCCGGTGGGCAAAAACAGCGTGTGGCGATTGCCCGTGCTTTATGTATGGATCCGGAAGTCTTATTGTTTGATGAACCGACATCTGCATTGGACCCGGAAATGGTTGGAGATGTTTTAGAAGTTATGCAGACACTAGCCAAAGAAGGCTTGACAATGGCTATTGTGACCCATGAGATGCAGTTTGCCAAAGATGTCAGTGATCGAGTGATCTTTATGGATAAAGGTGTCATTGCGGAACAAGGGTCGCCACAGAAGATCTTTGAAAATCCGGAACAAGATCGGACCAAACAATTTCTATCTCGTTATTTTGACCGATAAATTCGGTCTTTTTTTATTGACAAACACAGAAAAGAATCTTATTATTTTCAATGTAAAGATAAAAGAAGAGAAAACGTGTAACTGGTTATGCAGGCATAAGTTTCCGACGGGATACTTATGCCTTTTTTCTTCTTAATTTATGAGCTCATGATATTATTTTTACTAACTCAAAAAGGAGATGTGAGGGCATTATGAAAAAATTACTATCTATATTGTGTGCTGCCACTGTTATTACGTCTTTGGCGGCATGTAGTTCCGGAACCACGGAAGATTCAAAGGCTAATGGTGAAGAACTGATCGTGGGGACCTTTAATATTGATGCTAAATCGCAACCCGATGTTGAAGCACAGCGCGATTTAATGGCCGAAAACAATGTGGAAATTGTTGGTCTTCAAGAAGTGGATAAAAAGACAAAAAGAAATAACTATGATGTTGTAGAAAAATTTGCTCAAGATCCATATCAAGATGGGTACTACACAAACTGTATTGGATTCCAAGGCGGAGAATATGGTATTGCTACTATTTCTCAATATGAACTGCAAGAAACATCTGAAACAAAATTATACAGCGATCTTTTTAAAGGCGAAGAATTGGCCAATGAGTTGAAAGAAGCATATATGAATAATGATCCAGACGATCAAGCTTCCAATGATGCTTTAGATGCAGTATCTGCCAAAGGACCGGTTGAACCAAGATATTATCAAAGGGTTGTTTTTGAAAAAGACGGAAAGAAAATTGCGTTCTATAATACCCATCTTAGTTATGAAGATATGGATCTAAGAAAGCAGCAGATGGAAACATTAAAAGAAGCTTTGGATGAAGATACTTGTGAATATAAAATCTTGGTTGGAGATTTTAATGCGACTCAATCAACAAAAGAATTTGATTTGTTTAAAGAAGATTATAATATTTCCAATGGAAAAGACGGCAAATGGTTAGATACATTCAATGGGACTGATGATACTATGAACGTTAATAGTGTCGATAATGTGATCGTATCTAAAAATATTAAAATAAAATCTGTCAAAATGGTAGATTCAAAATTATCTGACCATAATCCAATAGTTGTAACTCTTGAATTAAAATAGTTTTAAAGGTTTTTGCAAAAAGTTCAATATTTTTGAGCTTTTTGCAACTTTTTGCTTTAATGGAGATGATATGGTGAAAATCTTATTCAATTTATGGGATAAACTTAAAAACTTATGGGCACTTTGCTGGCTGCCGATAAGTCTTTTTCCATTTATGTACATGACGTCATTTTTAGCCCAACGAATAATGATGATCATTAATATTAATTATCTTAATGTTCTAATTTCCTTGCCTGATTTATATTTAGATTTTTTACCGCTTATATTATCCAGTACTTTAGCCTATAAACTTTCCAAAACACAAGATGGAAGTGCGGTAATTAGCGGTGCAATCGCATATTTGATTTTAATCTCTGTCTTAAATGCAGATGTTTTGAATGAAGCGTTTTATTATATGCGTTTAAAAGTTGATAGCAGTTGCATGTATTTAGAAAATCCTTTGATTGGCTTATTCACAGGTTGTGTGGCAGCAAAAGTGTTTAATCGTTTTTCAGATTTACGTCTTCCCAATGCGATTGCCTTCTTTTCGGGAAGGAAATCGGTCCCTATTATCACAACATTGATTATGATTGGCATAGCACCTCTGGTTTATGTTTTTTATTCGATAATATTTCATGCGTTTAAGTCCATTATGGATTTATTTTATTCGTGGAATACATTAGGTCTTGGCTTAGCAGCCAGTATGGATACTTTTTTACAAGTCATAGGATTGAATGATTTGTTTCCTTCTTTTTACATTTTAACGGGAATGGATCAGGGATACCGTTATATAAGCGTTTTTCTCGTTATGATTGTTATTTTGATCCTTTACCAAAAAAGAACTATAAAAACCGTTTTTTATTATCTCTTTTTTTGTTTGGCTGTGGGTGTATTCACATTCCATTTTGAATCTTTGATGTACCTTTTAATGATATGTGATCCGGTTTGCTGGTTATTTCTAGTTGTGGCAAATGGCCTGTTTACCATTTTACTTTATGATGGGATAAACCTTTTGGTGATTTTCTGCACTGTCTTTGTTATTTTGATTCTTTTCGCGCACTACCATAATAATAAAATAAGCTTGCAATTGATATTTCCTGTCATCACAGAAGCGGATGCGGAAAACATATTGGATTCCCTGGGAGGCGTAGAAAATATTTTGGAGATGAAGTCCGAAAGTAATCGACTGAAAATCCAGTTAATAGATCCTGAATTTATTGATTCAAAGCAAATCGAAGAAAGTAAAATGTATCAGTTTTTTCATAAAAATGAATACTATATTATAGACTTTTTTTATGATGAAGAGCGAGCCTGTCGTATTTTTATGGAAAAATATCATGAAAACTTAGCGATGATGAAATTGGATGGTGAAATAGATGATGAAAATTTTAAAGGTCTATAATAACAATATTGTTTCCGCGGATAAAGAAGGATCTGAAGTTATTATTGTGGGTTCGGGTATTGGTTTTAAAAAGAAACCGGGAGATCTTATTGACAAGAATAAAGTGGATAAAATATATACATTTGAATCACGTCAGCAAAGCCAGCTTAAACAATTGTTGGATCGTGTTCCTTTATTATATTTTCGTATTTCAGAGGCTATTGCATCTAAAGCAAGCGAGAAGCTCCAAGTTCAGTTGAGCAACCAGATATTAATATCTTTAAGTGATCATATATGCTATGCCGTAGAGAGAAAGAGAAAAGGAATATCGGTTCCTAATCTTATGCTTAATGAAATTCGAAGCCTTTATAAACAGGAATTTAAAATTGGCTTATGGGCAATAAAATTTATTCAGGTAAACACAGGGATTGCATTGGATGAAAATGAAGCTGGGTATATCGCAATGCATATAGTGAATGCTATGGTAGGTTCGGATACAGAATATACCCAAATTAGTAAAATTCTTCGATTTATCAAGGATGTCCAAAGAATTGTAGAAGAGTTTTACAGCATTGAGTTCAATGAACAAGATTTAAACCATGCACGATTTATCACTCATCTAAAATTTCTAGGTCAGCATATTTTTTCTAAAGAATCTGGTCATAATGAAATCAAGGTGGATGATCTATTTTCGTTTTTGACAAAAAGAAATGATCGAATCCTTGAATGTGTGAATGAAATTTCTGCTATGGTGGAACATGACTATAATTATGTTTTACAGGAAAGTGAAAAAGTTTATTTGATGATTCATATTATTAAGATAATAAGTTGATGATTGGAAAGGCTGACATTTATGAAATTAAAAGACATTGGATCTTCATTACAACTGCCAATCGCAATTTTCCCTTTGGCTGCGATATTAAACGGACTAGGCTACTTTTTAGAACGAGTTCAAATTAAAGCGCTTTATGCATTTGCGACCTTGTTTAAGTCCATTGGTAATATGGTACTTGATCAAATGCCTATGCTATTTGCCATAGGTGTAGCCTTTGGTTTAGGGAAAGAAAGAAAAAATATATATGCTCTGAATGGTCTGCTATGTTATTTAGTTGTAAAAAACATTCTTATACATAATCAGCCACTAGAAATGTTTGGCATGAAACCGGAAATTATCAAAGAAGCTTTTTTAAATAGTGATAATCAGTTTATTGGTATTTTATCCGGGGTTCTGTCTGTTGCGGTTTTACGCTATTGGCTTACTGTAAAAAAAGACAATGCAATGTTTTCCGGTATTTTTGTTTCTGTTGCATCCATGATCTTTTTATCTTTAGTTTTGGTGTTATTCTGGCCCTTATTATATTCTATGTTGTTAGATCTAGGAAGAATGATTAGTGAACTCGGTCCAATAGGTGCGGGTATTTATGGCCTTTTAAACCGATTGTTATTGCCTATAGGAATGCATCATACGTTAAATTCTGTGTTTTGGTTTGATGTGCTAGGAATCAACGATATTGGAAACTTTTGGTCATCAAAAGGTATAAAAGGGATTACCGGAATGTATCAAGCCGGATTTTATCCCATTATGTTGGCTGGAGTTCCTGCGATGGCCTTGGCTATGTACAAGAATTCTTTTACTACACAGAAAAAAAGATTAAAATCTTTTTATTTTTCAGCAGGACTGTCTTCAATATTGACGGGGATAACGGAACCTCTGGAATTTTCCTTTATGTATCAGGCGCCCATACTGTATATATTTCACGCGATATTATGCGGATTTAGTTTGTTCTTATGTGCCAGTTTGAAATGGATAGCCGGTTTTAGCTTTTCAGCAGGTTTGATTGATTATATCTTGTCTTTGGCAATGCCTTTAGCTAATCATCCGTTAAATATCTTATTTCTCTGTATTCTATTTTTTGGAATCTATTATTTTTCATTTTCGTTTTTAATCCGACATTTTAATTTCCATACAGTTGGAAGAATAGTTGGATTGGAAGAAGGAAATTATATAGAGAATCAGGACATCAATGATGTAGTTACCAAAATTATAAAAGCATGCGGTGGCAGCGAAAACATTGTACATGTGAATTATTGTACGACAAGACTAAGAATAGAATTGAAAAACACAGAAAAGTTTAACTTTAAAGAGTTAGAAAATACAGGGGCAATAGATTATAAGTTTTTGTCCAACGAAGTACAAATTGTTTATGGAGTACAAGCAGAACACATTTATGATATGCTGCAAAAATATTATATCTGATAATAGTCAGAGAGATGTTGTAAGGAAAAAACTTACCATTCTTTTACTTCTTTTTCGATTCGCATTATGGTATATTTAAAGTGCTAGAGAATGGTTCTAAATCATTCTTAGGAGGAACAAATATGGTTAGAAGAATCGGGATTTTAACTTCCGGTGGCGATTCGCCAGGGATGAATGCAGCCATCCGTGCTGTTACAAAGGTTGGATTAAACAGCGGTCTTGAAGTATTTGGTATCTACAATGGCTATAAAGGCATGGTAGAAGGGTATATTGAGCCAATGACAAGAGAGACGATTCGTGAGATCGTAAACCGCGGAGGAACGATTCTTGGTTCCGCTCGTTTGCCAGAATTCAAAGATGAAGAAGTACGCCGTAAAGCCATTCATCAGTTAGGCAAACGGGGAATTGAAGCCGTTGTGGTCATCGGAGGCGACGGTTCATACCGAGGCGCCCTGTCATTGACAGAGATGGGTATCAACTGTATCGGCTTGCCAGGAACCATTGATAACGATATTACGTGCACCGACTTTACGATTGGGTTCCACACTGCATTAGAAACAGTTGTAGACGCCATCGATAAACTGCGTGACACTTCTAACTCGCACCACCGTTGTTCCATTGTCGAAGTTATGGGAAACCGTTGCGGGGACCTGGCATTATGGTCTGGTATCGCATCTGGGGCCGATATGATCGTAACCAGTGAAACAGGCTTTGATGAAAATGACGTTTTGGATCGTTTACGCGATTTGGATATCATCAAGAAGAAAAAACATGCCATCGTGGTAATTTCAGAGAAAATTACCGATGTGGACCAATTCGCTAAAAAAGTGACATTGAATACTGGATTTTCAGGAAGGGCAACGGTATTAGGTCACATCCAGCGAGGAGGATCTCCATGTCCGTATGACCGTATGTTGGCCAGCCAAATGGGGGAAAAGGCAGTGGATCTTCTGATGCAGGGAATTGGAGGACATTGTGTCTGCATTCGCGACAACAAGATCGTATCTTATCCAATTGAAAAGGCACTGAGCATGCCGGCGGAATCTCGTAAGTCGTTACAAAACTTATTTGAAAGATTAGTGTAAAGAAAAGTTGAAAAGGAAGGAATCGAAAACATTTATGTGTATTAGTGACAAGAAAACAAAGATTATCTGTACGATTGGCCCTGCCAGCGAGGATAAAGAAACTTTAAAGCGCCTTGTACAGGCAGGAATGAACATTGCCCGGTTGAATTTCTCTCATGGAAGTTATGAAGAACATGGAAACCGTATCAAACTGATTCGTGAAGTATCTAAAGAATTAAATACGCCAATTGGAATCTTGTTGGATACAAAAGGTCCAGAGATTCGTTTGGGAGATTTCAAAGATGGCGGATGTCAGTTTGAAACAGGGGATGTTGTCAAGATCCTTAAAGATGAAGTGGAAGGAACGCATGAACAATTTACCCTCCGTTGCCCAGAAGTATTCCATGATGTTAAAGTGGGAGATTCTATTTTAATGGATGATGGAAAACTGAAAGTTACAGTGCTTGAAGTCAGTGATGATATGATCAAGGGACGTATCGAAAATCCACATTACTTAAAGAGCCGGAAAGGGTGTAACTTGCCGGGCGTTGTGTTGACAATGCCGTTTATCTCTGAAAAGGATGAAGCGGATATCCGTTTTGGTTGTCAGCAGGATGTTGATTATATTGCCGCAAGTTTTACTCGCCGTAAAGATGATGTTTTAGCGATTCGTAAGATCTTGATTTCGGAGAGAAAAGACAGTATTCAGATTTTCCCTAAGATTGAAAATCAAGAAGGGTTTGATAACCTTCGCGAGATCCTGGAAGTCAGTGACGGTGTGATGGTTGCCCGTGGAGATCTGGGTGTCGATGTTAGTTTGGAAATGGTTCCAATCTATCAGAAACAGATCATTTCTATTGCCAATGAATTAGGTAAGCCAGTCATCACTGCGACACATATGCTGGAAAGTATGCAGACAAACCCTCGTCCAACACGTGCGGAAGCCAGTGACGTTGCCAATGCGATCATGGATGGAACAGATTGTATTATGTTGTCAGGTGAAAGTGCTGCCGGAAATTATCCGGTTGAATGTGTGCAGACGATGCATCGCATTGCCAATGCCATTGAACCAATGATTCCGTACCGTCAAAGATTAAAAGAAGGAATTCGCACGTCCCGCAATTCATTGAACGATGCCATTGGTGTCAGCGCGGCAGATACATCGATTGCCTTGGATATTAAGTGTATCATCGCCTTTACGCAAAGCGGATTGACAGCTCGTCGCTTGGCTCGTTTTAGACCACAGGCGCCAATTATCGGTGTATGTTTCGATGAAGTAACAGAACGTTCAATGCTTCCAATTTTCGGCGTTGATCCTTATTTCAGTGAAATTCAAAATACACGAGAAAATGATGTCGATCTTGCCAAAAACATTGCCTTGATGAAAGGTTGTCACTATGGAGATTTCATTATTGTAGTCGCTGGTTATCCGGAAGGACATGGCGCTACAAACATGATGAGAATCGTAGAAATTACTGAAAACTAAGCCTGTGAATCAGGCTTTTTTTTAGTTCACACTTAGATCCTGAATTCTTTTTGAGACGGTTTCCTTCAGCCTAGCATCCACTTTCAGGATTTCCATGGCCTGGTCGGCATCTATATGCAGTGCCTTCATCAGATTCCAGACATGTTGAACCGTTGATTCCAGATGACCTTGGGAATAGCCTCGTTTTTGTCCTTGAGAGTAGCCCTGTTTTTGTCCCTGGGAATAACCTTGTTTTTGCCCCTGGGAGTAGCCCTGTTTTCTTCCTTCTTGTAGCCCATCTTCATAGATCCCCTGACTGAAATTGCACATTTTATTTACCTCCCTGTCGAGTTCTTCTGTTATCAGTATATCATATTTTTCTGTGAGTATCTTCTTTATGTACTGTGGTTCCTCTTTCATCACAAACAGCACATACAGTAAAGACATCATGTCCTTTTTCAGTTCGTCTTTTCTTTTTGGCAGATAGATCATGACAATGGAAAGAAGGTCATAATTTTTTAGATCTTCCCTGTATTGTCCTGTATGAATGTTTTGATGTAAGGAATACTTCAGAATGGAGTCTTCTTTTCGGGTGGCCGGATGCATACAGATCCAGATCGTATGTACTTTTTTCATCTTCGGATACTCGTCTTTCTGAAAGCCGGAAGGATCGTTTTTCTGTCCGGCAAGCAGTCTTGTCCCATAATAAACGGCTCTTCGAATCAGGGGATAGGAAGGTTCTTTCTGCTGGGCCTCGATATTGATCCGATGGCCTTCAATCTCAAAGAGTAGATCATACTGGATCCTGGCACTGAATACACTCTGATCCTCGGTGTTATGTGATTTCAAGATCTCATGAAACCAGGGACCCAGGCGATCCTGGATTTCCTGAATGGACAGGTTCGAAAAGAAAGAAACACATTCTTTCAGGATGTAGGAAAGGATCTGTTTGTGAGACAGGATCTTCTTTACGCATTCATCGTATGCATTCATTTTCTTTTCCAGAGTATCGGATAAAATTTGATTCATTGATATCACCAGATATATATACGGTGAAAATGTGTGATTTTATTCTTTTTTTGACAAAAAAAATAAGGAGAGTTTTGTCTCCTTATTCGACGGCTTTCAAGGATTCCACCATTTGAATCTTTTTTAATTTGAAACTCATGAAGAAGTTTACGATGAAAGTAAACAACATGGTCAGTAAGAAACTGTATATGTAAGAAATTGGAAGAATTGTTCGTCCAAACATGACATCGTCCATTTCCGCAAGATTCATGATCAGATGGTGTAAACCGATTCCTATTACCAATCCAATACAGGCACCCATGATTGAAAGTAAGATTCCTTCACGGTTTACGTATTGATTGACTTCTTTTTTAGTGAATCCCAGTACTTTGATCGTTGCGATTTCCCGAACCCTTTCACTGATATTGACATTGCTCAAGTTGTACAATACGACAAAGGCCAGGGCCGCGGCACTGATGACCAGTACAACCACGACGAAGGAAATGCTGGAAATCATATCGGTGAAGTTTTTTTGAAGGGAGGAGTAGAACGTTACGCTGTTGACGCCGTCCAGCTTCATTAACCGGTTGCCCAGCTTTTCTTCAAAGGCTTCGGTTTGTTTGTCGGTCTTGATCATGTAGATCGAATCCGGTTTCTCTGCGTAATCCAGAGTATCAAAGTATGCAGATGTGACATAAATATGGTGTCCTACATAATTTTCAAAAATGCCTTTGACTTTCATAACGATTTTTTGATCATTTGTTCCGGTGATTGTGATTTCATCTCCTACTTCAAGGCCCATTTTATCTGCCAGTTTTTGAGAGATCATGGCGCCATTGTCATTCAGTTTCAAAGCTTCATTTTTGTGATTCTTTAAGGATGTGAAATCACTGAAATGTTTTTTATCCTGAATGATGTGAAGGGACACTGTATGATCTTCATCTTCGTAATAAGCGGTACCGGCAAGCTGCTGTTCTTTGAATACTTCATGAACACCTTTGATCTTTTCAATTTCACTTTGAAGCGATTCATTGTCCTGGTCAGTTCCGATCGTGGCGTTATACAAATAGATGTTTCCATATTGCTGCCGGGCAATGTCACCGATGCTGTCATTGATCCCAAAACCAGATACCAGTAAGGCGCTGCATCCGGCGATTCCAATGATCGTCATAAAGAATCGTTTTTTATAACGGAAAATATTTCGGGCGGTGACTTTATGTAAGAAGGACAGGCGATTCCAAAGAGGCTTGATTCTTTCTAATAGAATCTTCTTTCCGGCTTTCGATGCCTTTGGCCGCATAAGCTGACTAGGAACTTCCATCAGTTCAGAATAGATGGAAAGAATAGTGGCCAAAAGTGTGATGCCGGTTACCGATCCACTGGCTAGTAAGATCAATCCAGGCTGCCATAGGAAATGGATCGTTTCTAAGTTGTATAACATGTTCCAGGCGCTGAAGATCACGGTTGGGAAGATATACATGCCAATGGAACAACCCAGTACGCATCCAATGAGACTGGCAATCAAAGCATAGATCAAGTATTTACTGGCAATCTGGAATTTCGAATATCCCAATGCCTTCAAGGTTCCGATTTCATTGCGCTGTTCATCGACCATTCGGGTCATGGTCGTCATACAGACAAGGGCCGCAACCATAAAGAAGAAGACAGGGAACACAGCGGCAATTCCATCCATGCGGTCTGCACAAGCCCCATAATCGCGATACGAATAATGAGAATTCCGGTCTAAAACGATCCATTCTCCTTCGAGTTCATCAATTTGTTTTTGGGCTTCGTCGATTTGTTCAGAACCACTTTGTTTCTGGGATTCAAATTCTTCAATGTTTTTATTGAGTTGAGCTTGCCCATCCTGCAGCTCCTGTTTGGCATTTTCGATTTCCTGCAGACCGGAAGCGTATTGTGCTTCTCCTTCCACCAGCTGATTGTAGGCTTCCTGCAGCTGAACCTGGGCATTATACAAAGCATCTCTTTGGGAAATCAATGTTGCCTTCTGGGCAATGCCGTTTTCAATCTGGGCTTTTGTATTTTGCAGATTGGTCAGTTGAGACTGCAGGGACTCGATTTGCGGTCCTATGGATTCATAGCCGGTGATTGCTTGTTCGATCAAAGAGAGCTGATTGCTTACAGTTTCTTTTTGTGTCTGAAGGCTCGTGTTTTCCGGGTCTAAGGCAAGCTGTTCTTCAATGGCCTTTAAGGTGGCTTCCAATGTCGGTTTTGTCTGGATTGCCTGATCATATGTTTCCTGGAGTTCGCTTTGTTTCTGGATCAATAAATCCAATCCGGACTGGATCTGGGCAATGCCTTCATTGACCTGAGGCAAAGAGCTTTCTCCTTTTTCGATTTCCGCGATGGCATTTTCCAATGTTGGAAGATTGTCCAACAAAGCTAAACTGTTATAGTAATCGGCCCAGCCGCTGTCTAACTGGTTTCGAGAGGCAGCCAACTGCTGGCTTCCCTGATCCAGTTCGTTTTGCCCCTGTGTGAGTTTTTCTTTAGCTTCTTCGATCTGTGAAGAGGCATCCTGTATCTGGGTATCGAATTCCTTTTTTTGTTCGTTGAGAGCATCCTGACTTTCCTGGATACGTATTTCGATTTGATCGTCGGCAATCTTTTCAATCCGCTGGAGAACAGGATCTATGACATCAAAATATTCTTCGTCATAGGAATTATATTCTTTGGCTCCTTTTACCAGGACATCGACTTCTGTGTAATATTCGGAAAGGATATTGGTTTCAGGGACAAAGATAAAAGAATCCAGATTTCCGGAACCAATCTCGCTGCTTCCTTTCTGGTAGCTCAGATACGTCGGTGTGTAACAAGTTCCAACGATCGTATAGGTATCGCTTTTCAAGGAATCGCTGATGGGCGTTTCCGTTCCGCTGGTCAAAGTGATTGTGTCTCCGATCTTTAATCCGCCAAACAGTTGATTGGTTGCACTTTCCGCTTCGATCAGACATTCATTTTCTTTTTTTGGCATTCGTCCATCGATAAGCCGAATGGTATTGACATTTTGTTTGTCCGGCAAAGAGAAGAGTTTTAAAACCAGCTGGGTGTTCTCCTTCTGGGTCAAAACGTCCATAGAAAAAACGCCTTCTGCGGTTTTGACCCCTTTGATTTCCTGGATGGCTTTGACATCTTCCTTGGTCAGCCCCAGCGTGGAATAGATCTGGATATCCTGGAGATTCTGCTGATCAAAATACTGGTCAGCCGAATACTTCATATCCGGGGCACTGGCTTTAACGCCCGCAAAAAAGGCCACTCCAATGGCGACGATGGAAAGAATGGATAAGAATCGTCCTAAGGAGCTTTTCATTTCTAAAAATATATTCTTTAAAAAGGTTTTAGGCATTAGTATTCAATTTCATCGATGTCCATTGGATGTTCGTTGATCTCAACAGAGTCGATCTTACCACTTTTTACTTTAATGACTTTGTCTCCCATCGGAGTCAATGCCAGATTGTGCGTGATAACGATCACGGTTTTTTTCTGCTCTCTGCAAGTGTCCTGCAGCACTTTCAAAACTTGCTTTCCGGTTTTGTAGTCCAAGGCGCCTGTGGGTTCATCGCAAAGTAAAAGCTTTGGATTTTTGGCCAGGGCCCTGGCGATGGCTACACGCTGTTGTTCTCCGCCAGAAAGCTGACTTGGAAAGTTGTCCATTCTTTCTTCCAATCCAACAGAGCGAATCGTATCTTCTATATTTAAAGGTTCTTTACAGATTTGGGTTGCCAATTCAACATTTTCCTTTAATGTCAGGTTTTGTACAAGGTTATAAAACTGGAACACAAAACCGACATCATAACGGCGGTACAAGGTCATTTCTCTTTCATTATAGGCACTGATTTCGCTATTATCGACAAAAATCTTGCCTTCACTGACAGTATCCATTCCGCCTAATAAATTCAAGATCGTGCTTTTTCCTGCACCGCTGGCGCCGGCGATGATCACAAATTCACCTTGGTCGATCGTAAATGAAACGCCGTCAAGGGCATGGATCTTAACTTCGCCCATCGTGTATGTTTTCTTGACATTTTCAAATGTAATAAAATCAGACATAATGCACCTTCGTTCTAGAATCATTATATCATGAGACGCTAATTTCTGAGGACTGGATTGTGAAAAAAAGGACTTCGTGATACGATAGTACCGAATTAAAAAAGGAGAAATCGAGTATGAAAGTAAGAGTGTTGACAGACAGTGGATCGGGTCTGACAAAAGAAGAAGCAGCCCAATATAATTTAGATTATTTACCTTTGCAGGTCATTGTTGATAATAAAACGTATCTGGATGGGATCGACCTGACCATCGATCAGCTATATGATCTGGTGGATAAAGGATATATGCCGCAAACCAGTATGCCGCCTTTAGGTATGATCGAACAGCTTTTCGATCAGTATAAAGAAGAAGGCGTTACCGACGTTGTTGCGGTGACCTTATCCAGCGGCTTGTCAGGAACCAATCAGGCCATTCAGGCCAGCGCAAAATGGCATGATATCCAATTACACACTTTGGATATCTTTACGACTTTGGCCATTGAAAGATATTTGGCGATCAGTGCCGCAAAACTAAATGAAAAAGGCTATGTGCCTGAAGAGATCATTCATCGTTTGGATGAAGTTCTTGATTATTCCCAAGGGTTCCTGATCCCGGAAGATCTTGACCATTTGGCCCGTGGAGGGCGACTGACGCCTATGGCGGCCAAGATGGCAGGCATGTTAAAAATCAAACCGATCCTGGAAATCAGTAAAAATTCCGGAGGAAAAGTCGATACTTGCGAAAAAGTAAGAACCATGAGCAAGGCAATCTCCAAAGCGGCCAAGCTGGTGGCCAAAGGGGCTAAGGAAGCCGGCGACTGTGTCTTCTTTGTTGTGGATTCTGCTTCGGAAGAAAATGCCCAGCTGTGTATCAAGGAACTGCAGGAATTGATGGGAAAAGATCTTCCGATCCAAAGAGAGCCGATCTGCAGTGTAATTGCATCCCATACAGGATTAGGCTCGGTGGCTTATCAATACTGTAAAAAAGTGAAAGGAGCCGAATAAATGAAAATTGCCTTTGTGACGGATACAGGAACCGGCAAAGATCCTTCTTATTGGGAAGAAAAAGGCATCCATTGTTTTCCACTTCAAATCGAATACAATGGAAACTCTTATGATGAATTCGTCTCGATTCCTTATTCAAAAGTAATCGAAAATCTGCATAATGAAGTGTTGATGAAGACCAGCCTTCCAAAGCTGGGTGTGATTGAGGACTGCTTCGCCCGCTTAAAAGAAGAAGGCTATGATGCGGTATTCTGTGTTCCTATTTGTAAAGGACTTTCCAGTACGTATGATTCTTTGGAAATGATTGCCAATCAGGTGGGACTGCAGTTTTATGGGGTCGACTGTTATGTGACGGCGGTCGTGCAGACACGCATGATCGAGATAGCTAAAGAGATGATCGAATCCGGGGCTTCCATTGAAGAAACGATCCAAAGACTGGAACGAATTGCGGAAAGCTGTGAAACGATCCTTCTTTGTGATGATCTCCAACATATGAAAAGAGGCGGAAGATTGACGCCAGCTGCGGCTGTATTAGGCGGCTTATTAAAAATCAAACCGATCCTTTATCTGGATAAAGGAACCAAAGGACGTGTTGATGTAATGGCCAAGGTCCGGACGATGTCAAAAGCCCAGGATAGGGTAATCAAATTTATCCAGGATAAAGGAGTTCAATCCAATTATACGTTTATTGTCGCTCATGTCGATGTGATCGATGCGGCGGTAGATTATGCACAGAAGATCCAGAGATCTTTTGAAGGGGCAAAGGTCAAGATCATTGATCTTGTCAGTGTTGTGGGAATCCACACAGGATTAGGATGCCTGGCCCTTCAAGTATTCAACGAAAATGCATAGACTGGCTTATTGCCGGTCTTTTTTTATAGAAAAGGCGAACCTTGAGGCTCGCTTTATCGGATAACATAAGTTTTTAAACGATCAAAAGCTTCCTGAACCAGTTCAAAAGGAAGCGCCAGATTCATACGAATCGTATTTTTTTTCTGGAAAGGCCGTCCGTCCTGCCACAGGACACCGACTTTAATGCCTTTTCTCAGCAATTCATCTAAAGATATCTCTTTCTTTTCAAGATATTCGGTACAATCGAGATAGAGCATATACGTTCCCTGCGGTGCACTCACCTTAAGATCGGGGAAGTTGTGATGAATGAAATCCAGGGCGTAGTGAATGTTTTTATCCAAGACCTGGCATAATTCATCGACCCAGATGCCCCCTTCTTTGGTGTAGGCACCTATCAAAGCGTAGGTGGATAAAATGTTGGGTGAATTGTAATGAGATCTTGCCTCTGTTTTTAAGATGGCTTCTCTCAGTTCTGGATTGTAGATGATGTGATAGGATCCTACCATCCCCGCCAGATTGAATGTTTTGGATGGAGCGTATAAAGAAATTACGCGGTTTTTGGCATCCCTTGAAACAGACTGGGTAGGGATGTGCCTGTATCCAGGTAGAACCAGATCGCTCCAGATCTCATCGCTGATGACGATACATTGGTTGGTGCGATAGACGTCCATTGCCTTTTTGATTTCTTCTTTATCCCAGACGCGCCCGGTTGGATTGTGCGGGGAACAAAAGATACAAACTTTGATTCCATACTGTTTGATTTTTTGATCCATATCTTCATAATCCATTCTCCAGATTCCGTTTTCATCCTGAATCAAAGAAGAATGTATGATCGTTCTATGGTTGTTTTTAAGGGTAGAGGTAAATCCAATATACGTTGGAGAGTGAACTAAAATAGGATCGTTTTCTTTGGTAAAAGTCTGAATCACGCTGGCTACGCCGCCCAACACACCGTTTTCATAACCAATATGTTCTTTACGGACAATCAGATCGTGACGATCTTTCTGCCATTGGATAATGCGATCATAGTAGGCTTCCGGCAGGGAAAAATAACCAAAATGCGGTTGATCCAGACGGGATCGTACAGCTTCCTGAATGCCGGGGAACACTTTAAAATTCATATCGGCCACCCACATAGGAATCTTGGAAAAATTAGGGTCGACACAGGCATCTTTTATAGGTAGAGAATCAAGTGCCAGGGCGTCATGGCCTTCGCGGTCCAGCTTTGAATAAAAATCATATTTCATAGAAAACATCTCCTTTTCCTAGACAAGTGTATCACAAACCAGAGAAGGAAATCATTATTTTTATTTCACTGTCTTGTCACCTGTAAACAGTCGTTGTATAATGTCCGAGAAAGATTTTTGGAGGGAACGATCGTGTTAAAGGAAGAGATACAGAAACTGAAAAAAGAAAAAAATGCCATTCTTCTGGCTCATTATTATGTACCGGAAGATGTACAGGATATTGCGGATTTTGTAGGAGATTCATTTGCTCTTGCGAAAAAGGCAAAAGAGACAGAGGCGGATATTATTGTTTTTGCGGGCGTTCGCTTTATGGGAGAAAGCGCCAAGATCCTAAATCCGGATAAAAAAGTGCTGATGCCGGATATGGAAGCCGATTGTCCGATGGCGCATATGGCCGATGTGAACAAAGTAAAGGAAATGAGAGAAACGGTGAAAGATCTGGCTGTGGTTTGTTACGTAAATTCAACCGCGGAGCTAAAAACAGTGAGCGATGTTTGTGTCACAAGTTCCAATGCGATGCAGATCGTAGAAAAACTGCCCAATGAAAATATTTACTTTATTCCTGATCAGCATTTGGCTTCCTTTGTCAAAGCAAAACTGACAAACAAAAACATTATTTTAAATGAAGGGTATTGTGCGACCCATCATGCCTTGACCAAAGAAGATGTATTAAAAGCCAAAGAACAACATCCGCAGGCGCTTGTTCTGGTGCATCCCGAATGCAAAAGCGAAGTTGTCCAATGTGCGGATTATGCCGGAAGTACGGCAGGAATCTTAAACTATGCCCGGCAAAGTGATCAAAGTGAATTTATTATTGGAACGGAAATGGGTGTTTTATACGAACTGAAAAAACAGAATCCGGACAAGACATTCTATTTAATGAGCGATAAGCTGGTTTGTGACAATATGAAGAAAGTCACTTTAGATAAAGTATATGAATGTCTGGACAAGGAAATCAATGAAATCGAATTGGATCCAGAAACGATGACTAAGGCTGCCGGTGCCATGGATCGCATGTTGGAGCTGACAAAGTCATGAGAACCATTCAAACCGATCTGGTGATCGTTGGGAGCGGATGCAGCGGATTGTTTGCGGCCCTTCATGCTCCAGAAGATAAAAAAATCGTGCTCCTGACCAAGAAAACACTGAAAGAAAGTGATTCCTACCTGGCTCAAGGCGGGATCTGTGTCTTAAAGGATGAACAGGACTATGACAGTTTCTTTAAAGATACGATCAAAGCAGGACATTATGAAAACCGCAGGCAGTCGGTGGATATCATGATTCGATCTTCAAAGAATATTATTTCTCAGCTGGAAGACTATGGGGTTCGTTTTACCAAGGATCCCCAGGGGAATTTTGTCTATACCCGGGAAGGTTGTCACTCTAAGGCACGAATCTTGTTTCATGAGGACATCACCGGAGAAGAAATCACCAGCCATCTTTTGACAGCGGCCTTGAAAAGGAAAAACATTGTCTGGATGGAGCATACCGAAATGCTGGATATCATCGAGGAGGACAATCGATGTTTTGGGATCCTGGCAAAAGATAAAGACGGACTCTTTTCAATTGAGAGTGATTTTACGATCCTTGCCACCGGCGGGATCGGCGGACTCTTTAAAAACTCAACGAACTATCCTCATTTGACCGGCGATGCTCTGGCCATCAGTTTAAAGCACCATGTGGCCCTGGAGCATCCGGATTATATTCAGATCCATCCTACCTCGTTTTATTCAAAACGAAAGGGAAGACGATTTTTGATCAGTGAAAGTGTCCGCGGCGAAGGCGCCAAACTTTACGGCAAAGATGGAAAACGGTTTGCCGAAGAAACGCTTCCACGGGATCTTCTGACTCAGGAGATCTACAAACAAATGAAAAAAGATAACATGCCTTATGTCTGGCTGGATATGACGGTTTTGGGAAAAGAACAGATCCTAAAACATTTTCCGCATATTTATCAGCACTGTCTGGAGGAAGGGTACGACTGCACCAGGCAATGGATCCCGGTTGTCCCAGCGCAGCACTATTTTATGGGCGGGATCCATGTGGATGCGTATTCCAGAACAACCATGGAGCAGCTTTATGCCGTAGGGGAAACCGCATGCAACGGTGTCCATGGAGCCAATCGCCTTGCCAGCAACTCGCTTTTGGAAAGTCTTGTGTTTGCCCAAAGGGCGATGGAAGATATTTGTCATAAAAAAAGTATCCGTTCTTCTCATTTTGAAGAATTGGTCAAACAATGTGTTGAGAAACTCAATACCGAAGAATATCCAGACATGATCTGGAATGTGATCAGGAAAAAGAAAGAAGGGAAGAAAATGAATTCAATTACAATGTCAATGAATGTTGATACACTGATTCTGCAGGCTTTGCGGGAAGATGTGACAAGCGAAGATATTACGACCAATGCGATCATGAAAGGCTATCATTCTGGAAGTGTGCAGCTGATCTGCAAAGAAGATGGAGTCTTGGCCGGACTTCCGGTATTTGAACGGGTATTTCATCTTGTAGACCCTAAAACCGAGGTCACTTTCTTTTTTGAAGATGGCGATGCCGTAAAAAAAGGAGAGCTGGTCGCAGAGATCTATGGCGATATACGCTCGCTTTTAACTGGGGAACGGACAGCGTTGAACTACTTGCAGCGAATGTCAGGCATTGCGACCTATACTCATGAGACGGCCAAACTGTTAGAAGGGACAGGAATCAAACTGCTGGATACAAGAAAGACAACCCCAAACATGAGAGTGTTTGAAAAATATGCGGTCAAAGTTGGAGGCGGATACAATCATCGTTACAATCTCAGTGACGGAATCTTATTAAAGGACAATCATATTGCCGCGGCCGGCGGGATCGCCAATGCGGTCAAGATGGCTAAAGAATATGCTTCGTTTGTCCGCAAGATCGAAGTGGAAGTTGAAAATATGGAGATGGTCAAAGAAGCGGTGGAAGCCCAGGCGGATATCATCATGTTGGACAATATGAGCATTGAACAGATGAAAGAAGCTGTGGAGTATATCCAGGGACGGGCCTTAACGGAATGCAGTGGCAATGTGACCCGAGAAAACATTGCCCAGCTTGCCTCGACAGGCGTTGATTATATTTCAAGCGGAGCCCTGACACATTCGGCCAAGATCCTGGATCTTTCCTTGAAAAATTTAAAGCTGGTGTAATATGACAAAAAATGAACGTTTGGAAGCTTTGAAGAACTTATTGGAAAATACAAAAGAACCCATGTCAGGAAGTGCCCTGGCTAAAGAACTGCATGTATCAAGACAAGTCATCGTCCAGGATATCGCTTTATTAAAAGCCAGTGATGTGCCGGTGCTCTCGACCAATCGGGGATATATTCTTCCTGATCAGGGAGTCAAAGAGATCATCAAGGTTTCTCATTCTTCAAAGCAGATGGAAGAAGAATTGAATATCATTGTGGACTGTGGGGCGTGGGTCGAAAATGTCTTTGTGGAACATCCCACGTATGGTCATATTGAAGTGGAACTGATGATTCGTTCACGAAGGGATGTTAAAGCGTTTCTTCAAAAGATTCGGAAAGAAAAGGCACAGCCTTTGAATAAACTGACGCAGGGGATCCACTATCACACGATCCATGCCCCTTCTCTGGATGCTCTGGAAGAGGTCAAGGCATGTTTAGACAAACATCATATTCTCTGTTAAAATAATTTTATGAAAAAAAGTACTTTATTTGATGCGGTAAAAAAAGAGTTTAGAAAGGTATCAGGACTTGTGCTCGTACATAGTACCCTGGTGCTTATCCTGAGTATGGTCCTTGTTGCTCTGATCTTTAGAATGGAAATTTCGTTTTCAATGATCATGCTTTTGAGTGCTCTGATTCCTATGGCAATCACGATGGGAATGTTCTTTTTAGGGAAAGCATGGCTCAAACCGAATTTGGACCGAAGGCTCTTTTCTAAGAAATTACCGCATTTTTTCAGTTATCTGGTAATCTTATTAGGTGTCAATTTCTATGTTTCCTTTATCTACCAGCTTGTCATAAATCATTTCGATGTACCGACAACCGATATAAGCATACTATTTACCGGAACGGTTTGGATCGATCTGGTGATTTTAGCGTATACCGTGCTGATTGGCCCGGTTTTTGAAGAACTTCTTTTTCGAGGCGTCATTCTTCGAACCCTGGATAAATATCATAGAACTTTTGCGATCTTGGTCAGCTCGGCCTTGTTTGGTATGATGCATATGAATCTTTCCCAGGGCGTTACCACTTTCTTTATAGGCTGTGTTTTGGCCTATGCCAGCCTGAAAGAAGAATCGATGACCTTGCCAATCGTATTGCATATCGTCAATAATTTGGTTGCGGTATTGTCGGTGGCACTTCCGGTATTGTCCATCTTCTTTTCTTTGGGATTGATCGCATGTTTTGTGGGGATGGTATACTTGTTGCATAGGCACAAGGATAAAATTCCGGAACTCTTTAAACGCGAACATTGTGATTATCCGTATGGAAAGATGTTTTTCAGCTGCTGGACAATGATCGTATATCTTATTTTATTTGTATTGTTTGGCTTAAGTTTCTAGACGACGCGGTCGTCTTTTTTTGTGAACATGAAAAAAGCCTCTATCTTTCGATAAAGGCTTTGTTTTTAAATGGTGGAGCGTAGGAGGATCGAACTCCTGACCCCCTGCGTGCAAAGCAGGTGCTCTCCCAGCTGAGCTAACACCCCACAAAGATATATGTGGAAGACAACAAATGGTGGGCCTGAATGGATTTGAACCAGCGACCTCACCCTTATCAGGGGTGCGCTCTAACCAACTGAGCTACAGGCCCATTTGCTGACTGCCTTAATATAATAGCATCCACCTATAGCAATGTCAAATAAAAAAATAAAAAAAATTCCACAAAAATAACACCCCGATCTTTGAGGTGTTATTCTTGATGATATTGTAATTTAGGAGAGAGATATGAAGGGTGTTTATCGTGTTCCCTTAACACAATTATAATTTAAGATAAAGTTATCGTTCAATTATTAGATGGTTATGTGAAAGTATGTGACATTTCAAAATAATTTGTAAAATTATCGAGTTTTTTTGGTTCTTTACCGTATATGTTATAATGACAAGGATTGGAAGTGGGAGTATGTTTTTATTCTTGAAATGTCTGCCTCGTTTGTTTTCTCAGGCAAATAAAGATCTAAAGCGCCATTTTGTTTTGACTTTTTCCTCCTCGTTATCGATTGCGATTGCGTTGCTGATGGCTATGGTCATGACGGTACTGGCCGTCAATGTGTCTTATTTTACGGAGAATATTGAAGAACAGCTTGTGATCCAGGTTTCCATCAATCCCACTTTTCAAAACGATGAGATAGAAAATCTTCAAGATGAATTACAAACGATCAAAAATGTAAAAACGATTGAATACAGCGATTCGGAAGAAGAGCTTGATAAACTGATCAAAGATTATGGGGAAACCTTTGCCCAGTATCAGGGAGAAGATAAAAATCCCCTCTACGATGTTTTTCTGGTTGAACTGAAAGACAATGCCAAAATCGAAGAAACGACTTCTGCGATTCAAAAGCTTGACGGGGTCATGGAGGCAACTTATGGCACCAGCACAGTCAATACGATGGTACAGATGTTTTCCGGTCTAAGAATCGGTGGAATGATTTTTGTAGCAGCTTTGATTTTTCTGGCAATTTTCCTGATTCGCAATACGGTCAAGCTGGCGATCCAGGTTCGAAAAGATGAAATATCGATCATGAAAACCGTGGGCGCCACCAACTGGTACATTTTGTTTCCCTTTGTTTTAGAAGGGATGCTTACGGGATTCTTTGGTGCTTTACTTCCTTCGCTTTTTTGTGTTTTAGGTTATACTTCGTTATACAATGCGTTAAATGGAACGTTGATGTCAGATATGTTCACTCTAATAAAACCGTATCCGTTTACGATCTACGTTGTACTGATGTTATTGGGTATTGGTATTTTGGTGGGAATGCTGGGAAGTTATCTGGCGACTAGAAAGTATTTGAGGTGGACTCGATGAAACAAAAAAAATGGATCAGTTTCTTTTGTGCGCTGGCTTGTATCGGCGGTATGATCCATCCTGTATATGCACAGGATTACAGTGATGAAGACGCGTGGATCGAACAATGTTCAAAACCCCAGACCACACAGGAAGGGGTCAATGCCTGCCAGGGCTTTCAGGATTATCAGCAGGAACGCTATGATCAGCTTCAAAAAGATGTAGAACAATATTCCAAAGATATCGAAAGCCTGGAATCGGATACAGAAAAGATGGAGGCTTTGGCCAAGACCCAGAAAGATCTTCAGAAACAGCTGGAGTCACAGATCCAGGAAAAACAAACAATGATCGATTCGATTGAAAAGGAAATCAAAAGTCTGGATGAAAAAATCCAGAAGAAACAAAAAGAAATTGATACCTGGGATAAACAGATCAAAACGCGAATGAAAAATGAACAGGCTTCTACAGGCACCAATATGTTGATTGATTTGATCATGGGGGCGCAGGATCTGAATGATATGCTTCGGCGGATCACAGGGATCGAGCGGATCACAGAAGACGATCAAGATCAAATTAATCAATTGAATCGTTTAAAAGAGGAGCTCAATCTTCAAAAATCAGAACAAGTGCGCTTGGAAGAAGAGACAAAAAGTAAGAAAAATCAGCTGGAAGAACAGAAAAGTCAGGCCAAAGAGCTGGAGGATTCATACAATCAACTCGTTGAACAGTATAAAAAACAGATGGCCGATCTGGAAGCTGCCAAACGGGCTGCTTTCAACGATATTGAATCCATTCGCTCCAACATGATCTCGGTGAGTTATTCTGGGACGCTGCCTAATGTCAGCGGATTTACAGCACCAATCAGCGGCGGGCGTATTTCGGCTCATACGTGGGCCTATCCTGGGGGAGGCCTTCACTTAGGAATGGATTATGCGGTTCCGATTGGAACACCGGTCTTGGCACCTGCCAGCGGCGTGATCTTATACGCTGATAATCCTGCGCCATCCAACGGAGGTTATCTGGGAAACTGGTCTGGATATCCTTATGGCGGCGGAAATACGATTGAAATGGTATGCCGGGTCAATGGAACGACCTACGCAGTAAGTTTTGCCCATTTATCCAGAGAAGGTTTTGCGGTAAGTGCCGGACAGTCGGTTGCCCAGGGACAAACGATTGCCTTGACGGGCAATTCGGGCAATTCCAGCGGTCCGCATTGTCATATTGAAGTATACAATCTGGGAAATATGTCTTTGGAAGAAGCCGTTTCCCGTTTTTCCGGCTCAGCGGATTTTGCCTGGGGTACCGGTTGGAATTCCACCGCAACCGCTTGTGAAAACGGATATGGGACCCCATGCCGCGAACGGCCGGAACGATTCTTTACTAATTAAGCAGGAGGATTGGAATGATTGAATTAAGAAATGTCACCAAATCATATCCTAATGGAGTTCATGCCTTAAATCGAATCTCTTTATCGATTGAAGATGGTGAGTTTATTTATATCATAGGGCCTACAGGTTCGGGGAAAAGTACGATCATTAAGATATTGAATGGAGAAGAAGTGCCCGATTCGGGAACGGTGGTCGTGGATGGCATCAATGTAGGGGCTCTCAAACACCGTAAAGTTCCATACTATCGTCGGAATATAGGCTGTATTTTTCAGGATTACCGCCTTCTTCCTAAATTGACAGTTCAGGAAAATATAGCGTTTGCCCTGGAAGTCCTGGGAATCTCCAAAAAAAAGATCCGCAAGCGTGTGACAGAGATCCTGGACCTTGTCGATTTAAAAGAAAAGGCCCGAGCCTATCCCGATGAATTATCCGGCGGTCAGCAGCAGCGTGTAACCATAGGCCGTGCGATTGCCAATAAGCCTAAACTTTTGATAGCGGATGAACCGACCGGGAATCTCGATCCGGAAAAGTCCAAGGAAATCATGGAGTTGCTTGAAAAGATCAACGCGATGGGAACAACGGTTTTGATGGTGACTCACGATATCGTCCTAGTGGAAAAGTTCAAGAAAAGAACGGTAACATTGGACCAGGGTTTTGTGGTCAAAGATTCTAAGAAAGGCGGCTATGTCAGCCTATGAAACGTATTTTAAACTTGTTTCTATATGAGTTGAAATATGCCTTTCGAGGAATCCGTAAACATTTGGTTCTCAGCTTTTCGGCTATCAGTTCCATGGCGGTATCTGTTTTCTTGATTGGCTGTTTTCTTTTGATCGGGATCCATGTCGATCATTTTGCCGCTAATGTTCAACAAGACATGCAGATCCATGTTGTGCTGGATTCCAACCTTACATCGCAGGACGAAATCGATTCCATGGAGAAAAAAATCAAAAAGATCGATAATGTAGAAACGGTGATTTTCTCCAGCAAGGACGATGAGCTGGAATTGATGATCCGTGAAAAAGGGGAGGCCTTCAGTCAGTATCGAGGCCAAGAGAATCCCTTATCCCATGCATTTTTTGTCGTCGTCAAAGAGAGCTCGATGATCGAGGAAACTGCTGCGGAAATCGAAACGCTTGAGGGGGTTGATTCTACAGCGTTTGGCGGCTCCAGCGTGACAGAATTGATTCATTTGATGGACGTTGTCCGAAAAGCGGGATATGTTTTATCGGCGTTATTGTTGATTTTATCACTGTATCTTATATATAATACGATTCGTACGACAATTTATTCCCGTCAGGATGAAATCAATATCATGCGTACGGTAGGGGCGACGGATAGTTTTATTCGCACACCTTTTGAAGTACAAGGCATATTGATTGGCCTGCTGGGGGCTTTGATTCCATTTTTGTTGGTATATTTTGGGTATCCGATACTCTATGAAAGAATGAATGGTGTCTTATTTGCCAGTTTGTTTTCTTTGATCGATAGTTCTACGATTCGTTATATCGTCGGTTTTGGCATGCTGGGATGCGGACTTTTTGTCGGCTTTTTTGCCAGCTTCTTTGCGGTGAGAAAAACGATCAAAGCAAAGCGGTAAAAGGAGGAAAAATATGAAAAAAGCGAAGACAAGAGAATATACTTTTACCCTTCTTGTTGTGATCCTCTGTTTGGTTTTCTTTGCCCTAGGTGTGGCGGTTCCTCTGGTTTTTGATCGCAGCGGTAAAGAAGAAAGCGTGTCTGAAACGGAAAAATTTGATGCGGTCTATGACCTCTTAAAGAACGAATGGTATTTTTCCGATGAAGTGGAAGATATCGACCAGACACTGATGGAGCAGGCGATCCAGGGAATGACATCTTTGGAACAGGATCCGCATACAGAATATTTTGACCTTGAATCCGCCAAACAGTTTTCCGATGTTTTGGAAGGTTCCAATGTCGGCCTGGGATTTTCTTACTTTTTAGATGAGAATGATAATTTTGTCCTTCGGCAAATCTTTATCGGCTCTCCTGCCGAAAAAGCCGGTCTTCAAAAAGGCGATGTGATCACCAAAGTCGATGGCGCCGAATGTTCTTCCACGGCTTCCAGTAAACTTGTGAAACGAATCCAACAAAGTGAAGGAAAGTCGATTGAAATCGAATTTCAAAGAGGGCAAACAACCAAAACGGCCCATATCGTACCTTCTGAATACGATGAAACAGTCTCTTTGGAGCTTAACGAAGAAAAAGGGTATGCACTGATTGCTTTATCCAGCTTCTCTGAACAAAGCGGGGAAGATTTTGCGAAAGCCATGGGCCAGATCCAAAAGGCCGGAATCCATCAGCTGATCCTGGATCTTCGCGACAATACAGGAGGGTACTTGAGTGCGGCTCTGGATATTGCCAGTTCTTTGCTGCCAAAAGACAGCGTTGTGTTTCTGGAAGAAGATAAAGAGGGAAATACAACCGAACAAAAAACCAACGATTCTTATGGGCAGGTTGAAATGGATCAAATTGTCATCCTTCAAAATGAAAGCACTGCCAGTGCCAGTGAAGCATTGATCGGTGCTTTAAAAGATAATCTGGGCGATGTGGTCACCACGGTGGGAACGACGACCTATGGAAAAGGAACGGAACAAAGCACCGTACCATTTAGTGATGGAACCAGCATCAAGTATACGATTGCCAAATGGCTGACCCCAAAAGGAACATCGATCCATGAAAAAGGATTTGAGCCGGATGTAGAAGCACAGCCTTCAGCGGTTTCCCAAATTAGTTATTCAACCACTGAAGAAGAGAACACGATAAAAAAGGATACGGTCAGCGCCAATGCCAGTGCCCTTCAGCAGTTCCTGGAATATCTGGGATATAAAGTTGATCGCGTTGATGAGTACTTCAGCCCTGCCTCCAGCGAAGCTCTAAAAGAGTTCCAGACCCAAAATGGTTTGGAAGCAACCGGTGACTGTGATCCAGACACATGGAAGCTATTAAAGGAGCAGGCATTATTGAAATACAATAAAGAAACACTGGCTTCGGATACGCAGGTAGAAAAAGCCATTGAACAGATCAAATAGCGGCTGTAAGGCGGCTATTTTTTTGTGAAGGTGATACAATGAAACCAGGAGGTTCTGTTATGAATAATTTTAGTTTTCATTCCCCTACACGCATTGTTTTTGGAAAAGGGGCTTTGGATCAAATGAAAAAATATATCGGTCCTTTGGGAAAGAAGGTCCTTCTGGTCTATGGGAAGGGAAGCATCAAGAAAAACGGCGTCTATGATAAGATATGCAGCCAGCTTTCCAATCATGAGATTTGGGAGCTTAGCGATGTGATGCCCAATCCTCGCGTTGATAAAGTAAAAGAAGGGGCAGATCTTTGCCGTGAACACGGAATTGATGTGATCGTTGCGGCAGGAGGGGGCAGTGTATTTGATTGCAGCAAAGCGATCGCCGCTGCTTGTTTCTATGATGGAGATCCCTGGGATCTTGTTGTAGGGAAGGCAAAAGTCAGTCAGGCTCTTCCGATTGCCTGTGTGGTTACGATGAGTGCTACCGGTTCGGAGATGAATGATACGGCTGTCATTTCCAACTGGGATCTTCACCAGAAGATCGGTCTGCATGATGATCATATCTGTCCGACAGTTTCTTTTTTAGATCCGGAAAATTTGTTTACCGTTCCCTTTTCGCAAATGGCTGCCGGCATTGCGGATATCTTGTCGCATTTGTTCGAACAGTATTTTACGGATGTGGAAGATGCCTATGTACAGGATGGATTGGCTGTGGGCTGTATGAAAGCGTGTATCCATTACGGACCGATCGTGTTAAAGGATCCTTCCAACTATGAGGCTTGTTCCAATTTGATGTGGGCGGCGCCGATGGCGTTAAACGGACTGTTGAAAACGGGATACTCTATGGGATGGTCCTGTCATCCTATGGAACATGTACTGAGTGCTTATTATGATGTGACCCATGGGGTGGGTCTTGCGATTTTAACGCCTCGCTGGATGCGTTATATTCTTGATGAATCCACGATCTCCCGATTCAAAAAGTATGGGGTCGAGGTCTGGGGAATCGATGCAAACCTGGACGATTTTGAGATTGCCCGCAAAGCCATCCAGAAAACAGAAGAATTCCTGTTTGAAACTTTACAGCTTCCACGTTCACTTTCGCAGCTGGGCATCCTTGAGGAAAGCTTGCCGGAAATGGCAAAAAGCTGTGTGGAAACCAAGGGCGGAAGTGTGCAAGGATACAAAACGTTGTATGAAAAGGATGTTTTGGCAATCTATAAAGCGTGTTTATAAGAAAAAGGAAGTTACTCTAAATAGAGAATAACTTCCTTTTCTTTTAAGCTTTTCTTCAAGTCGATCACACGTTGATTTTCACTGCCTCTAAACGCAAGAGAAATATTCTTTCGTTCCTGTTTGAACGGGCCATCCACTAAGATGTCGATGTACGAGAGCATCTCATCAGTGACTTCGCAGTGTCTTCGGCCGCCGTCCAATAGATCCTGGTCCAGAACAAATCCGGTATACGCCCAGATATCTTTTTCCGGGCAGGTTTCTTTCACTTTTTTTAGAAGCGATACAAGCACTTTCTGGTTCTCGATTTCGAAAGGCTCTCCGCCTAACAGGGTGAGTCCCTGGATATATTCTGGTTTCAATGCGTCCAGGATCTCTTGTTCGGTTTTTTCTGTATAAGGAGCACCATACTGAAAATCCCATGTCTCCGGCTGGAAACAGCCGGGGCATTTGTTTGTGCAGCCTGAAACGAACAAAGTAACGCGAACACCTTCGCCATCGGCTATGTCATATTTTTTTATATTTCCGTAATTCATAGGCAATCCTCGATTCTTTCTTCCATTATATAGTAAAAAAAGAGAGAACACTCTCTTTTTTTATAAATGCAGAACGCGTTCCTTGATTTCCTGAGTACGTCCCTGATTCCAGAACTGGGTTCCAATATAACCGCAGGTACGACGGGCCACGTTCATTTTTTCCTGATCGCGGTTTCCGCAGTTTGGACATTCCCAGACAAGTTTGTGGTTTTCATCTTCGATGATCTGGATCTCACCGGTGTATCCGCATTCCTGACAGTAGTCACTCTTGGTGTTGAGTTCAGCGTACATGATGTTGTCGTAAATGTGCTGGATCACAGCCATAACGGCAGGGATGTTATTTTCCATATTCGGTACTTCAACATAACTGATGGCTCCTCCAGGTGAAAGCTTCTGGAACTGTGATTCAAACGTCAGCTTATCAAAGGCGTTGATTTCTTCGGTTACGTGGACATGGTAGCTGTTTGTGATGTAGTTTTTATCGGTAACTTTTGGGATCACACCGAAGCGATCCTGCAGTTTTTTGGCGAACTTATAAGTTGTCGATTCCATTGGCGTGCCATACAAAGAGAAGTCCATGTTGTTTTCTTTTTTCCATTTGGCACAGGCATCGTTAAGATACTGCATGACACGAAGGCCAAACGTAGTTCCTGGTTCTTCTGTGTGCGGAACGCCCGTCATATACTGTACACATTCGCACAGGCCGGCGTATCCTAACGAGATCGTTGAATATCCGCCGTAAAGAAGCTTATCGATCTTTTCGCCTTTTTCCAAACGAGCCAGGGCTCCGTTCTGCCACAAAATTGGAGCTACGTCGCTTGGGGTTCCTTTCAAACGTTCATGGCGGCACATCAGGGCGCGGTAGCATAAGTCTAAACGCTCATCCATGATTTGCCAGAAACGTTTCTCATCTCCTTTTGAAGAGCAGGCCACATCGACCAAATTGATGGTGACAACGCCCTGGTTGAAACGTCCGTAATATTTTGGCTTTCCGTTTTCATCAACGTATGGGGTCAAAAATGAACGGCATCCCATGCATGGATAACACTGACCTTCTCCATTTTGATCGACTTTTAACTGTTTCATCATCTTTTCGGAGATGTAATCTGGAACCATACGTTTTGCGGTACATCTGGCTGCCAGTTCGGTTAAATAGTAGTACTTGCTGTTTTTGTGGATATTGTCTTCTTCCAAAACGTAGATCAGCTTAGGGAAGGCCGGTGTGATCCAAACTCCTTTTTCATTTTTAACGCCCTGGATCCTTTGTTTCATGACTTCTTCAATGATCAATGCCAAATCGTCACGAGTCTGTCCTTCCGGCACTTCATCAAGATACATGAACACAGTAACAAATGGGGCCTGTCCGTTGGTTGTCATCAAAGTGATGACCTGGTACTGGATCATCTGCACCCCTTTTTCGATTTCTCTTAATACACGCATTTCCGCAATCTTGTTGATCTTGTCATCGTCTACATCCATCTGCATGGCTTTAAATTCATCGCGAACTTCCTTGCGTGCTTTTTCGCGGCTGACCTGAACAAAAGGAGCCAAATGAGAAAGAGTGATGCTTTGACCTCCATACTGGCTGCTTGCCACTTGAGCAATGATCTGGGTGGCAATGTTGCAGGCTGTAGAGAAACTGTGCGGTTTTTCGATCATGGTTTCTGAGATGACCGTACCGTTTTGAAGCATGTCTTCCAGGTTGACCAGGCAGCAGTTATGCATATGCTGGGCAAAGTAGTCAGAATCGTGGAAATGGATCAGCCCTTGTTCGTGGGCTTCGATGATATCCTGTGGAAGCAGGAATCGTTTTGTGATATCTTTGGAAACTTCTCCGGCCATGTAGTCACGCTGTACGCTGTTGACCAGAGGGTTTTTGTTTGAGTTTTCCTGTTTGACTTCTTCGTTGTTTCTTTCCAGTAAAGACATGATCTGCTGGTCGGTGGAATTGGCTTTTCGAACCAGAGCTCTTTCATAACGATAGGTGATATAGTTGTGGGCAACCGCAAAGTATTCTTCTTTCATGATGGCGGTTTCAACCATATCCTGGATTTCTTCTACGCTTGGGCTTCGTTTCATGGCCTCGCATTGATTTTCGACCAGTTTGGCGATTTTAAGGATGGTGGCTTCGCTCATTTGTGAATGAGAAGTTGCTTTGTTTGCTTTGCGGATCGCATTTTCGATTTTCTGGACGTCAAAAATGACTTCTTCACCGCTTCGTTTGATTACTTTCATAGTGTGTGCTCCTTTTCTTTTATTGAAATAGTTGAACCGTCAACTATTTTATTCGATGTACTTCTAAGTATACTTTGTTTCGTTGAAAAAACAAGGGCCAGTTTGGACCAATTTTTTGAAAATCCCATAAATAAAGGAAAGTCGAAAAAAAAGAAATTTTTCACGTGTTAAAATGTGCAAATTGGGTTCATAAAAATTAGTAAAATGCTTAAACAGTATAGCTTGAATGGAGTCCATTTGTCAGGTGATTTGCACTGAAAAAGCGAAATTTTTGACAGCGCGCCTATAAGGAATGTTTACGTATCGTAAACATATATTCACGAAACGTTGACATATTCTCTTTTTAGGCTTAAAATAAAACGTGTTTTTATAGAAAAGGAATTGAGTATGGAGAAATATGTAGAACTGAACAGTCAGGGAAACGTCCTGCGGGGGATGATGCATATTCCGGAAGGAATATCCTCTTCGATCCCGTTTGTGATCTTGTTTCATGGCTTTCAAGACGATCGAAACGAAATCAATTTTGTTCACACCGAGCTTTCCCGCCGCCTGTGTCAGGCCGGCATCGGATCGGTTCGCTTCGATTTTTTGGGAAGTGGAGAAAGCGATGGCACCTTTTCGGACATTACGGTATCCAAAGAGATCCAGAATGGGATCGATATTCTAGACTATGTTTTAAATCTGGACTTTGTGGATAAGCGCCGGGTTGCTTTGCATGGGCTCTCTCTAGGCGGCTGTGTTGCCAGTATGGTGGCCGGGCTGCGGAAAGAAGACGTCTGTGCTTTAAGCTTGTGGTGTCCGGCCCTTGATCTTGTCTATAACTTACAAAAGAAAAATCTTTGCGGCATGGATGTCTTTGATATCGAAGAAAAAGGATATGCCGATGTCGAAGGGCTTATGCTTTCTTTGGATTTTTATAAAGACTGTCTGAATCTGGATCCGTATCAGGTCGCAAGCCTGTATACGGGGCCGGTCAATCTTGTGCATGGCGATCAGGATATCACAGCCAGTCCTCAGGTGTCTTATCGTTTGAAAGAGATCTATCAGGAACGTGCACAGCTGACAATCGTAGAGGGAGCTGAACATCGTTTCTTGTCTATGGACTACCGGAAAGCGCGAATGGATAGCGCAGTTCAGTTTTTAATAAAAAGTTTGGGGGAATCAAGATGAAAAGAGAAAAGAAAAAGCCAACTACAGCCTTTGCCTTAGGCTCCTTTTTATTGATCATTGCCGTTCTGGTCGTACTGATCAATCTGGGCGTCAATACGACCGTCTCTATTTTTATTGGAGCGGTGGTTGCGGTAGGCATTGCCCTGGCGTTAGGAATCTCCTGGGAAGAGATCGAAAATACGATCAAACAAGTCATTGCCGACAGTACACCTACCTTTTTGATCGTGATCATGGTCGGCATGCTTGTCGGGATCTGGATGGCAGGAGGAACCGTGCCGGCTTTGATGTATTATGGCATGAAGCTGATCTCGCCTTCGATCCTGGTGCCGCTGGCATTTATTCTATCGAGTATTACTTCTATCTTTACCGGGACTTCTTTTGGCTCGGTGGCGACGATGGGGCTTGCCATGGTGGGAATTGCCATGACGACCGATTTATCCATTCCCCTTGTTGTCGGGGCGGTGGTTTCCGGTGCGTGGCTGGGCGATAAAATGTCGCCTTTATCGGATACGACCAATATGGCCAGCGGTGTCAGCAAGGTGCCGCTGTATGATCATATCGGTTCGATGATGTATACGACCTTGCCGGCGGCCGTTGTGGCAATCGTTTTATTCGCAATTGCCGGTTTTGTCTCTGGCGGAGGCAGCATGGATGCCAGCCAGTCGCAGCTGATCATGACGACATTGGAAAATAATTTCAATATGAGTCTGTTACTGATCGTACCGGCGATCCTGGTTCTTCTGGTATCGGTATTTAAGATGCCGGCGATTCTGGGCATGGGTTTGACCGTAATTGTCAGTGCCGGCTTTGCGATGTTGTTTCAAGGGGTTGGCTTTGTCGAACTGATGAACTATGCCTTCAACGGATTTAGTATTGAAACCGGAGTATCCATCGTGGATCCGATGCTCAATCGCGGCGGTGTTACCAGTATGATGGAGCTTTTAGGGATCTTTATGGTGGCTTCGGTTATGGGCGCTGTGATCACTTCCACCGGGATCCTGGATGTGATTGCCAAAAATGTTTTATTGCGTTTTATCAAAAATCGCGTGATTTTGGTATTTACATCGCTGATTTATTGTTACATCGTGAATTTTCTGGCCGCTGGAGGACAGATCGTTTCCATCATTGTCACGGAACAGACGTTTGAAGAAACCTATGATCGAATGGGGATTCATCGCAAGGTGTTATCGCGAACGTTGGAAGATGCCGGAACCTTAAGTGCTCCCATTGTTCCTTGGGGTGTTGCCACGATCTATGTCATGAGTGTGTTAAGTGTGGATGCTTCGTATATTCCTTACTGCTGGTTTATTTTCCTCGTTCCTGTTTTCTCGATCCTGTGTGCGGTAACCGGAATTGGGATCTGGAATACAAAAGGGGAAAAGATGTGGGGAAAAAACAAGGCAGAAGCGTCTCCTATCGAGTAAAAAGTGTCGGTTGACACTTTTTTTCTTTGATATAATAAAGGTAAGAAGAGGAGGGCCTGTTATGCGTCTAGAAGGAAAATCAATTGTAGTAACTGGTGCGAGCTCAGGAATGGGAAAAGCCATCGTGGAACGCTTTGTGAAAGAAGGCGCCTATGTTGTGGCGGTGGCCAGAAGATACCAGAGGCTTGAAGAATTGAAAGAGAGTTTGAAAGAAGAACCTGGAAAAGTGGTGATCTTCCAGGGCGATGTGTCCAAACGGGAAGATAATGAAAAAATGATCGATCTGGCAATTTCAGAATTTGGCAAACTGGATGTACTTGTCAACAATGCCGGGATCATGGACGACATGTCCGGGATAGGCGATGCGACCGATGAAAAATTCGAACAAGTTATGAAGGTCAACGTTTATGGACCGATGTGTGCCATGCGTAAGGCTGTTTCAGTATTTAAAGAACAGGGAAATGGCGGCAACATCATCAACGTTGCCAGCGTTGGCGGGATGCGTTCGGTAGCCGGTGCCATCTATTGCGCCAGCAAGGCGGCAGTGTTATCGATGACGAAAAATACTGCTTTTATGTATTTCCCGGATAAGATTCGCTGCAACGCCATTGCCCCAGGCGGTATTCAGACGGAAATCAGCAATTCTATGGGGATGCCGAACATGGAAGGTTATGGCCGTGTGCAGAAGATCTTAGCGGCTGCTCCGGAAATGGGAATGCCGGAAGATATTGCCAATGCGGCTCTCTTTTTGGCCAGCGATGAATCATCGTATGTCAGCGGGGATACATTGATCGTCGATGGCGGATGGATTGCGGGTTAGTCCATACGAATTCGTTGAATTCAACCTTTGTTAGTGGTATATTAAGAACGGTAAAATGGAGGAACAATAATGAACAAAAGACCTGTAATCTTGGTTGTAATGGACGGTGTTGGAATCAACAAAAGCGAATTTGGAAACGCCGTGGCATTGGCCAATAAACCGACTTTGGACAAATTATGGAATGAATGTCCTCATACACAGCTTCGCGCTCATGGTTTGGCTGTGGGACTTCCTAGCGATGGAGATATGGGAAATTCAGAAGTAGGACATAATGCGATTGGCTGCGGTCAGATCTATTCGCAGGGAGCCAAACTGGTTAACGAAAATATTGAAACAAAAGAAATTTTCCAATCAAAAACATGGAAAGAACTGGCAGAAAATGCGAAAGGGCATACTATGCATTTTATCGGTTTGCTCAGTGATGGAAATGTGCATTCTCACATCAATCACTTGAAAGCTTTGATTGCTCAGGCAAAAGAAGAAGGAATCCATGAAGTCCGTGTACACGCTTTGTTGGATGGACGTGATGTACCGGAAACAAGTGCCTTGACGTATGTAGAAGATATTGAAAACTACATGGCGGGTTTGAATGATGATACCTTCCATGCCTGCATTGCCAGCGGCGGCGGACGTATGCAGATCACGATGGACCGTTACGAAGCCAACTGGGGCATGGTTGAAAAAGGATGGCATATCCATGTTATGGGAGACGGCCGTCAGTTTGAAAACGCCACCCAGGCTATTGAAACATACCGTGAAGAATTGGGTGTGATCGATCAGGATCTTCCTGGATTTGTCATTGCCAAAGATGGAAAACCGGTGGGAACCATTGAAGATGGCGACAGCGTGATCTTATTCAACTTCCGTGGAGACCGTGCTCAGGAATTGTCTTTAGCTTTTGATACGGATGAAAGTTTTGACAAATTTGATCGTGTTAAAAATCCGAAAGTGCTGTATGCCGGTATGCTTCAGTATGATGCCGACCTGGACATCCCTCATAAATATTTGACCGAACCGCCAAAGATCAAATACACATTGACAGAAGAACTGTGTAAACACGGAATCAAAGAATATGCGATCTCTGAAACACAGAAATATGGACATGTAACGTATTTCTGGAATGGAAACCGTTCGGAAAAATTTGATGAAGCTTTGGAAACCTATGTAGAAATTCCAAGTGACGTGATTCCGTTTGAACAGCGTCCTTGGATGAAGTCGGCAGAAATCACAGATCAGCTGATCGAAGCCATTGAAAGCCAGCAGTATGATTTCTTGCGTACCAATTATCCTAACGGAGATATGGTAGGACACACTGGAAGTCTTCCAGCGACGATCATTGGAGTGGAATCGGTCGATCTGGCTCTGGCTCGTTTGATCAAAGCGGTGGATAAAGTCAATGGTATCCTGTTGGTGACAGCTGACCATGGAAATGCGGATGAAATGTATGATAAGCCTAAAAAAGAAGGGGCTCCAATCAAGTCAAAAACATCGCATACATTGAATCGTGTTCCATTCATCGTGTATGGAGCGGATGTGACTTTGAAACAGGATGACACTTTAGGATTGTCCAATATCGCAAGCACGGTTGCGGATTTGCTGGGTGTTGAACCAAACGAACACTGGAACGAAAGCATTATTGAAAAGTAGAAATCGTTTTTAAGGACTAAAGTTTCGCTTTGGTCCTTTTTTTCATGGTATAATGGTTTACGCTTAAGGAGAGATGACTATGATTTTTACGGAATTGACACAGAATGAATTTGATCAGTTTGCCTTGCATCATCCATTAAGAAACTTCTGGCAAACTTCGAATATGGCAAAAATGCGGGAAGCAAAAGGTTTTTCTACGGATTATGTCGGCATCAAAGACGACCAGGGAAATATTCTTGCCGGATCGATGCTTTCGAGCATTCCGGTATTTATGGGCTCGACACTGGTTCAGGCTCTTCGCGGACCGCTTTTAGACTATAAAGATGAAAAAATGGTGCGTTTTTTTCATGAACATTTGATCGAATATCTAAAAAAAAAGAACTGTCTTTATTTTCATATCGATCCTTATGTGCCTTATGTGCCCCATGATCTGGATGGAAATGTGATTGAAGGAAGCTGGGACAATAAGGACGTAGTCGAACTGTTAAAAAAACTGGGATATCGTCATGAAGGATTTACCCGCGGTATTGATTTAACTCGTGAACCACGATGGATCTATACGGTTCCTTTAAAAGATAAAACGCCGGAAGAACTGATGAAACAGTTTGAAAGGAAAACGATGCGAAGCATCAAAAAAGCCTTGAATTATAACGTGCAGGTCAATGAGCTGGACCGTGATCATATTTATGTCTATGAAAACGTATTGAAACAGACCAGCGAAAAAAGAGGGTTTGAAGGAAGAGACGATGAATATCATCATCGTCTGTACGATGCCTTCCATGACGATGGATATGTAAAGTTTTTGAATGCGACCGTGAATCTGCAGGATTATAAAAAAGACCTTTTAAAAGATCTCAAGAAACAGGAAGATGTTTATGAATCTTCCAGAAAACGTCTGGAAACGCAGGAAAGTCCCAAGATCCAGAAAAAAATGGAACTGGCAAAAGAGCAGATCGATCAGCTTCATGCCAAATTAAACGAAGCTGACCAGATGATTGCCAATGATGGAGAGGTCCTGGATCTTGCCAGCGGTATCTTTTTCACATATGGAAGCGAAGTTCTTTGCCTCATGAGCGGTGTTTATGAAAAATATACGCGTTTTGCGGCACCTTATGCCATGCATTGGAAGATGATGAACTATTGTATAGAACATGGAATGGATCGGTATAACTTATATGGAACCAGTGGAAACTTCAGTCCGGATGCGGAAGACTATGGGGTCTATTTATTTAAGAAAGGATTCCAGGGAGAAGTCGTTGAGCTGATTGGAGATTTTGAATACATCGTGGATCCCAAAAAATATAAGTTGTACAACACATTGAGAAACATCAAGCATAAGATACGCAAATAGGACCGGTTTTACAGGATTTTTACTTTGCCTTGTCGCATCTATGATAAAATAAGGTATGAAATGAGGAATGAAACATGGTTCGTATATGCGTAGTCGAAGACGATGAAAGCATACGCCAGTTGTTGAAACTGACATTGGAGAATTTTCAATATGAGATCGTAGATTTTGACAACGGGGAAGATGCTGATCATTATCTTCAGGAAAATAAAGTGGATCTGGCGATCCTGGATCTAATGCTGCCAAAGAAAAACGGCTATGAGATCTTAAAAGGCCTTCGTCAAAAAAGTATCAATAAAGAAACGCCGGTCATTATCCTAAGCGCAAAAGATCAGGAAGTCGATAAGATTTTGGGACTGGATCTTGGGGCAGACGACTATATGACCAAACCGTTCAGTGTACTGGAACTGGCGGCTCGTATCCGCGGCTTATTACGAAGAACGAAAAAGAATGTCAATATTATGGAAGAAGGCGTTCTTTCGGTTGATCTGGATCAAAGAATCGTTCAGGTGGAAAATCAGCCGGTGGAATTGACATTTAAAGAATTTGAACTCTTAAAGTATTTGATGAACAATCCCGGACGTGCCATTTCCAGAGAAGAACTATTGAATCAGGTATGGGGCTATGATTTTGTCGGAGAAACAAGAACATTGGATGTTCATATCAATTCTCTTCGAAAAAAACTGGGGCCCATTGGCCGAAATTATATTAAATCGGTACGCCAGTTAGGCTATCGTTTCAGTGCGGGTGATGGAAATGCGTAAAAAGATCATCCGCTCTTTTATGTTTACCTTTCTGATTTCTTTTCTGATTGGCTTTACTATCTTGTTTGGCATCATGTACATGGTCTTTTTAAATACACAGCAGACCCGTCAGTTTGATCAGCTGCGGATCATTGAGAACATGAATGAGGTCGAAAAGAAAGATGTTGGAAAATATTTGGAAAAACTGGATTCCCGTCTGACCGTGATCGATGAGGATGGACAGGTTTTATATGATAATATCGTGGATACGATCGACGAAAATCATTTAGAAAGAAGCGAAGTGAAACAGGCTTTGGCACAAACCCAGGGAAGTGCGGTCCGAAAATCGGATACAACGAATATCGATTATCTTTATACAGCTATCTACGATGAGACCAGTCACATCATTGTGCGTCTGGCTACGCCTTTTGACGGGATCGCACAATCTTCCTTTGCCTTGCTTCCCAGCTTTATCATGGCCTTTTTGATCGCATTGGTTACCGTCTGGTTTATTTCAAAGCGCATGGCTTCCACGATCATTTTGCCTTTGCAGGAGATCTCTCAGAAAATATGGACGACGCGTATCGGCAAGGAAAAGATCCGATTTGAAATGTATCAATATCCGGAGCTTTATGAGATCACGGAAGCGATTGAATCGATGAATGAAGAAATCAGTGAAAACATCAGTCAGCTCGAAAAAGAAAAAAAGATTCGTCAGGAATTCTTTTCAAACGCTTCCCATGAATTGAAAACGCCGCTGACTTCGATCATAGGGTATACAGAGCTTTTAAAAACGAACACGATCACCGATAAAGAACAAAAACAGCGCTGCCTGGATCTGATCATGAAAGAAAGTCAGCACATGAAGCAGCTGGTGGAAGATATCTTGACCATTTCAAAACTGGAAAGCGAAGAATATAAGGCTTCTTTGAGTCATGTGTCTATCCCTGAGCTGATGAACGCTGTATTGGACCGGTTTCAAGTCTCGATGGAGACAATGGGGCTTATTGTGGATGTGCAATGTGATCCGCTTCTTGTCTATGCCGATAAAAGACACATTGAAGGACTTTTCGAAAATCTCATCAGCAATGCGGTTAAGTACAATGTCCAGGGTGGAAAAATATCCATTGCCTGTTATGGGGTGAACCAGGATATGATCTTTAAAATACAGGATACGGGAATTGGTATTTCAAAAGAAGATCAGGAACGAGTGTTCCAGCGCTTCTATCGGGCGGACAAACAAAGATCCAAAGTGATCTCGGGAACGGGCCTGGGTCTTGCCATCGTGAAGCATATCGTTCAGTACTATGATGGGTCGATAAAACTGGAAAGTGAAGAAAAAAAAGGAACAGCCATCACGCTGTCCCTGCCTGTTTTAGTAAAGGATCATTAAGTTTTGGTTAAAGGACGTAACGCCCACAAAAGGATCGCATAGCGAACAAGTTCTACGATTGCGAAAAGAATGAAAACGCGAATCGGATACGCTCCGGAAGTGATGTAACCAATAAATTTGGGCATGTACGCCGCCAGTGAAATAATTTCTCCTATAGCGCATCCGATCAGGATGCGTTTTGAATAAGGGTGGTTATAATACATAAAGAATATCGGAATGGTCCAGATCACCGCTGTGATGATGGAGAGAATAAAAATGTCTTTTGTCGCAAAGACCGTTTGCAGATCGTTGCTGACAAAGAAGTTTGAGAATATCTGCACCACAATAGGGAAGACCATCAAACTGGCATATATACAGATTCCCAGCCGAACAGAGACCTGAGGAAGTGTATAAGGCTCCGCTTCATAGTCTTTCTCTTCATATTCATATTTTGGATAGACTGGTTTTTTGATGGGCTCATAGAGTTCTTCTTCCTGGTCGTACTCTCCATATTCCTCTTCTTCGGATTCTTCATCGATCTCAACGACATGATCGTATAAGATCTTGCTCCAGCGGTTGTGTCCCAGACTATGACCAACCGCATACAGGAAAATCAGCTTTATAAGCATGCAGCCAATCCACGCGGCATAGAACATGAAACTGGGAATGTCCTGGATCAAATAATAAACCGGCAAGGCGACCAGCAGGAATTCAAAGAAAAAACAGATCCAGTAAAAAATTCGAAATACTTTAGCACCCGATACCAGCATCAAAAATAAAATAAGATACAAAGCCAGCTGACCGCCGGCCAGGATGATCAAAAATAACGGAGGCAATGGGTTATCCAGAAAATCAAGGTTCAATAAGAAAAATGACCCGACAAAATACAGCACCAAAAAAATATAAGAAAAGAAAAGCCGTATTGAAGTTCGGGTTTTTGCCTTTTGATAAAGAATCGCATCCTTTTGTTGATAATTCATCTTTTCCATGTTAAATGTATTATATGAAAAGGAGATTCGAATGTCAAAAAGTGTAATTATAGAAAGAATTGTTGAAGAAAAACACCTGGCTTCACAAATGAAGAGCGGTTCGCTGGATGTGCTGGCCACTCCGCAGATGATTGCCTGGATGGAAGAAGCCAGCTGTCTGGCTTTAAACTTGGAAGAAGGGAAAACCAGTGTGGGGACATTTATGTCTGTAAGTCATGACAAAGCCAGTCCGCTGGGGGCTAAAATTGAGATCCATGCGGACTTGATTGAACAGGACGGACGTAAACTGGTTTTCAAAGTTTCGGCTTTTCAGGATGGTGCCTGCATTGGGAAAGGCGATCATCAGCGCTTTATTGTGGACAGTGAGCGATTCTTACAGAAGACGTACGGAAAATAGAGGCGCTGCCTCTTTTTTTGTATGAGCACAAAAACTTGAAACAAAAAGAAATCAAGGTACAATAGAAGTGGATACTAAGGAGGAGATTCGATGTATAATGTTCGTAAAGTTTATAATGATTTATATTGGATAGGAGCCAGTGATCATCGCCTGGCGCTTTTTGAGAATATTCATCCCATTCCCAGAGGCGTTTCCTATAACTCTTATGTATTGATGGATGAAAAAAATGTATTACTGGATACCGTGGACTGGTCTGTATGCCCCCAGTTTTTAGAAAATTTATCGCATTTATTAGAAGGAAAAACATTGGATTATATCATCGTTCATCATGTTGAGCCTGACCATATGGCAAGTCTTGGCGAAGTGATGCTGCGATATCCAGAGGCACAGATCGTCGCAAGTGCTAAAGCTATTTCCATGATGCAACAGTTTGGCTTTGATGTATCTGCCAAGGCCCAGGCCGTTAAAGAAGGCGACGTCCTTTCGACGGGAAAACATTCTTTGACCTTTGTGATGGCACCAATGGTGCACTGGCCGGAAGTCATGGTGTCTTATGATACACTGGATAAGACATTGTTTTCAGCCGATGCTTTTGGAACTTTTGGCGCCTTAGATGGTAAATTATTCAACGATGAGGTGAATTTTGACCGTGACTGGATCGATGATGCGCGTCGCTACTATACCAATATCGTAGGAAAATATGGAGCTCAGACAATGAACCTTTTGAAAAAAGCTTCTGGTCTGGAGATTGCCCGCATCTGTCCGCTGCACGGACCGATCTGGCGTAATGATCTGGAATACTTTATTGACAAACACAAACACTGGGCTTCTTATACACCAGAAGTTCAGGGTGTTATGATCGTATATGCTTCTATATATGGACATACAGAAAGTGCGGCTCAGGCATTGGCTTCGAAACTGGTTCAAAATGGAGTGAAAGATGTTTCGGTTTATGATGTATCCAATATCGATGTTTCGTATCTGGTATCCGAAGCATTCAAATATTCACACATCGTATTGGCATCGAGCACATACAATGCGGATATCTTCCCGAAAATGAAAGATTTCCTGGAACATCTGAAAATGTTGAATCTTCAAAATCGAACCGTGGGTATTATGGAAAATGGTTCCTGGGCAAGTACTGCAGGAAATGCGATGAAAAAGATTCTGGAATCCATGAAGGATATGACGATCCTGGATACAGAAGTAAAAATCATGAGTTCGCTCAACGATGAAGAAAAATTAGATAACTTCGCTGATGCGATCACACAATCATTAAAAGCACAATAACGCGACGATTCGCGTTATTTTTTTAGTCCAATTCGGTCCGTACAGAACAAAGCTAAAGAGAAAGAGTTAAACTAAGATTACTCTATATACTATAAGAAAGGATTGAGGGCTTATGAAGATACGGAGTAAGATCTGTTCTTTGATCATGGTTTTAGGACTTTTTGTTTCGGGTATGACAATCACGTTTGCTCAGGAAGAACCTACGCCTGAAATCATTATCAATCAGACAGAAGAAACAAAC
>NZ_CALVGO010000004.1 GCF_944327125.1 uncultured Faecalicoccus sp. | reverse complement strand
TAATCCCATAGTAGTAATAAGCGATGCTGCAATTAATTTATTTACGTTCTTTTTCATTTAATTTCTCCTTCCTCTTTTTTGTTTGTTTGTAATCGCGCATTAAACTAAATGTCAACCCTTTTTCCATACCTCTATTCTAAATGATTCAGATTTATTAAACAATAGATATCACTATAACCATTAAAATAATGAACAGCCTATAAACGTCTGTTCAATTTGGCAATTAAAAAATATCAAAATATTTTTCATAGAACGCATTGAGCTTTTCAGCAACTCTTTCTTTGATTGTTTTACGTTTCCCTCCAAATCGACTGATTGGTGGAAGGATATGGTCAAAATCAGTACCCGTTGTTTTAAAGTATCCGTCATTTAAAGCAACCAGCATATAATGTTCCGTTTCTTCCGGTTTTAATCGTTCTTCTTTTATAATCTCATCCAGGTCTTCCTTTCGTTTTTCAGTGATGTATTGTTTCCATTCTTCCCTCGAGCTCTGAGTTTTGGCTTAGTAAGTTCTGAGATGATGGTTTGTTTGATTTCTCTATTCGACATATCGTCTAAGCCTTTCTTTTTTGGAAATAGGATTGTGATTTTCTCGATTTTAATTAATAATCCCCTTTCGTTTACAATTACATTGTACAAAAGGTATAAAAAAAGACCCGAAATGGGGCCATTGGTTTACAGTTAAGTTGGAGAATAACAGGCCTTGCATAGGGTTTAGGTACTTCCTACTTTTATATATTGATATAAAGGATTTAAATCAATATTCCGTTGCAGTGATCAATCTCATGTTGAATAACCTGGGCAGTAAAGTCTTTATATGTCTTGATCTTTACTTTCATATTTGTGTCTTGATACTTTACTTTGATAGACCGATAACGTGTCGTTTCCCTTTGCCCTTCTAATGATAAACATCCTTCCTTGGTTTTGTAAGCATCAGACATTCTAATGATTTCGGGATTTAACATGACAGTGATCTTTCCGTTGTCCTGAAATGCAATGATTCTCTTATTGATACCAATCATATTAGCAGCCATCCCAGCACAAATCTCTTTATTTGCCTCCAATGTGTCTATTAGGTCTTTTACGATGTCTGAATCGTTCTCTGTAGCCACAGAAGAAAGTCTTTGAAGGATGAATGTATCTTTTACAATATGTTTTATCATGACGACTCCTTTCAAAAAAGGCGGTTGAACCGCCTTAGTATTGCAATATTGTGCCGATGATCATAGAGACTACAATTAATGCACAGAAAAATAGAATAAAAAATCTTTTGATCATGATTTGTTTCCTTATTTTTTATTACAGATGTTTTTTAAAGTTTGACTTGGTTTGAATTTTGGAAGTTTTGTAGCGTTGATCATCATTCTCTCTTTTGTGACTGGATTGATTCCCATCCGTTCTTTGCGGTTGAAAATCACAAATTTTCCAAACCCGGCAATATCGATTTCTCCATCGTTAGCTAATGCATCCGTCATTTCTTGAAAGATTCTTTCTACAGCGTGACCTGCGTCTTTGCGAGAGATCTTGAGCTCATTGTAAATCATTTCTGTCAGGGATTCTTTATTGACGTATTTAGCCATATTAAAACTCCCTCTTTAATTCACGAAGCATTAAATCGTTGGCACATAACTTAGGCTCTTTTCCTTCGTATAAAATTTGATACACTTCTTCACAAATCGGCATATCAATATTATGCTGTGTCGCTACTTTGTGAACGATCTTTGCTGTACGCACACCCTCAACTGTCTTCTTGTTTTCTTTAAAGAAGTTTTCAACCGTGTTTTCTATACCTATGCGATATCCGGCTTCAAAATTTCTCGAGTGTTTACTAGTACAGGTAACGATAAGATCTCCAATTCCAGTCAGACCCATAAACGTTTCTTGTTTACCGCCAAAGGCCATACCATAACGAATCATTTCTTGCAGTCCTCGAGTTATTAAAGCGGCTCTGGTGTTGTCCTGATAGCCTAATCCTGACAAGATTCCAGAGGCTATGGCCATAACATTCTTGATGGCGACTCCCAGCTCACTGCCGATTTCATCGCTTCCGGTGTAGATGCGTAAATAGTTGTTTGAAAACAACTGTTGAACAGTTATAGCGTCTTCTTCTTTCAGACTCACAGCATCGATCGTTGTTAATAATCGTATTACAACTTCTTCAGCATGACTTGGTCCAATCAGAGAAACAACACTGGATAAATGTTCTTTAGAGATGCAGCGTCGAATGACTTCCGACATTCTTTCATTGGTTTCAGGATGAAAACCTTTTGACACATTGACCACAATTACTTTTTTGGAAATCAGGGTATCAATCTGTTTACAAATGGATTCGATTGCAATCGTTGGAACGGCTAAAAGAATAATATCCGCCTCTTTAACAATGTTGATATCATCGGTAGCTTTCAGGTCAGGATTGATCTCTACATCGCCAAAATATTTAGAATTTTTATGATTTAAGTTAATATCATCGATTTCGTTTTTTTCAATTCCATAAAGGATAACACTTTCATTATTATCCTGAAGAACTTGAGCAAGGGCGGTACCCCAGCTTCCACTTCCTATAATAACTGTATTCATAGTAAACACCTCAACTTTTTTTTCTGGCGATGATATGGATTGGAGTTCCTTCAAAGCCAAAAGCTTCACGAATCTTATTTTCAATATAACGTTTATAGCTGAAATGAAGCAGCTCAGGATCATTGACAAACAAAACGAAGGTAGGTGGTTCTACCCCAACCTGACTTGAATAATAGATCTTTAACTGTTTTCCATTATGTGGTTTCGCAGGATTCATCATTTGAGCATCAAGAATTACATCATTTAAAACATTAGTTTGAATTCTTAAAGTACAATTTTCATGAACTTGATCAATCAATGGAATCAATTGATTGACTTTTTGTGATGTGAGTGCAGATGTGAAAGCAATGGGTGCATAATCCAGATAAACAAATTGAGCACGAATTTCCTTCTCAATCTTATTCATGGTTTTCTCATCTTTTTCAACGGCATCCCATTTGTTATAAACGATAATGATTCCCTTACCCGCTTCATGAGCCAGTCCAGCGACATGTTTATCCTGTTCGCGAATTCCTTCGCTGCCGTCAATCACAAAGAGTACGACATTGCTTCGATCGATGGCACTTAAAGCCCTTAATATTGAGTATTTTTCAATATTTTCGTAGATCTTCCCTTTTTTACGGATTCCTGCTGTATCAATGATGATATATTCTTGCCCATTGTATTTAAAAGGTGTATCAATCGCATCCCGAGTCGTTCCTTCAACATTTGAAACAATAACGCGATCTTCTTTTAATATTGCATTCACTAATGAACTTTTTCCTACATTGGGCCGGCCAATCACACAAAAGGAAGTCATTCCTTCATAGGGTGTTAATTTCTTTTCAGGCATGACTTCAACGATTTTATCTAATATATCACCAATACCGATTCCATGCGTACTGCTGATACAATGAGGCTCTCCCAGTCCCAGTGCGTAAAACTCATACGCATCTAATAAAAGCTTTTCGTTATCTACTTTATTGACCACCAATAGAATCGGTTTTTTCGATTTTAGAAGTTTCTTTGCGATAGCCAAATCATCATTCATGACCCCTTCTTTACAGGAAGTAATAAAAAGAATGACATCCGCTTCCTCTATCGCAATCTCAACTTGCATATTGATTTCCTGGGCAAAGGGCTGATCTTCGATTTGGATTCCGCCAGTATCTATGATCCGATAATTCTTTGTAAGCCATTCTACTTCTCCGTAGATTCGATCACGGGTTACCCCAGGAGTATCATCGACAATGCTCTTTCTTTGGCCAATCAATCGATTAAACAAAGTGGATTTGCCAACATTGGGTCTTCCTACAATCGCAATCGTACCTTGAATCATAGAATCACTCCTTCTAAACTATATCTTCAATAATATTTTCAATGGTTTCTACAACTTCCGATATGGTCATATCGGAAGTATCAATCACAACCGCATCATCGGCTACTTTTAATGGTGAATGTTCTCGATGGGAATCCTGGTAATCACGAGCAACGATATCTTGAAAAATGACCTCATAGTCCGCATCGATTCCTTTGGAAATATATTCATCATACCGACGCTGTGCTCTAGCCTTGCTTGAGGCATCCATATAGATTTTAACTTCTGCATTCGGTAAAACAACCGTGCAGATATCGCGTCCATCCAAAATAAATCCTTTTTGTGATGCGATATCCTGCTGAAGAGATACCAGTTTATTTCGAACTAAGGGCAATGCAGAAATCTTACTGGCTGCCATTGATATTTCATTTAAGCGGATCTGAGAAGAAACATCCTGATTGTTTAAAAATACTTTATCTCCATCAAAATGAATATCAATACAATTTAAAGCTTCTTGTAATTCTTGCTCATTCTGTATGTCTACTTGATTTTGAATAAGATAAAAAGCTACACATCGATACATAGCACCCGTATCCAGGTGAATCATATGATAGTGATCGGCCAGAATATTGGCGATCGTGCTCTTTCCTACGCCACTAGGTCCATCAATGGCGATGTTAAATTTTGGCATACACTAAGCTCCTAATTGAGTTATAAAGTAGAATACAAAAGCTAAAGATACGATCAACAAAATTACCAATACAACTAAGATCACATTGATGATCATACCAAACTTGCTCTTTGGTTCCTGTTCCATATCCTCGATATCACGAGTACTCATTCGAATCTTTGCCGATGGCATTTCCTGTGAATCGGAAACTTTCTTTTTCGGTTTTCTCTCTTTTTTAGGTTTCTGCCGTTTTTCTTTACGAACAGGTTCTTCTTCCACTTCAGGAATGATTCGATCTTTCGGTCCAAGCACAGACAAGTGATCGGTATCTACGGTGTCATCCGCCAGGATATCATCACTTCCCAAAATGACATTTGTATAAGTAGAACCACCAGACTCTTCTTCCGTTTCGTATTCCTCTTCTTTTGTTTTAAGTTCTTCAGGAACGCTGGTTTGTACCGGATTAATGCGTGTCAGTTTCTGATTTGGCATATACATTGCCACACCGTCAACTTCTTCGACATTTGGTTTTTCCATTTTCATTGTCTGTTGAGCGGGTTCTTCTTCCTCCATAGGAACAATGTGCGTATTTCGGTGCATTGGATGTTTTTCTGTTGGTTCCAACTGACGAAGGATATTGATTTGGGTATCATCGGTTACACGATTTCCCTGTTCAATATTATACTGTTTCACTTCTCCCAACAGATCTTCGATTACGGGACTTTTCGTATTTGTTGCTTCTGATGACGAATATAAAGGAGTGGTTGCTTTTCCATCGGTTGCATGCGCCAGATTTTTATGCTGCGTGCGGGAAAGACGGGCAAAGCCAGTTTCCTGGTTGATTTTATCCTCTTGTGCGGCCGTTGTTTCTTCGTCCAATCGATTTCTCAATGTTTCATATCGTTTTACTCTTGATAATTTTTCTGCCATATGATCCTCCTAAGCATTCCATATTATTATACAAAATATTAAAATATTCTACAATATCCTTTATATAAAGGCTATAAAGACATTTCTACAACTTTTTTTAAAAAAGAAAGACTTTTCAGCCGGAACTGAGTATGGTATTCAAACCAATCTATCCAATATAGACAATCATTTAAAGTGAAAGTATACAGCTGAAACAATCGTTCATGCTGAGAAAAATCGGAAACGAATAAAGAATAGACTTTCAGAAGTTCGTCTTTGGACATTTTTTGTGTACCCTGATTGCATTCATGACATAAAAATCCGCCATCTTTAAAGCTTAACGTTTCGATTCCCTTTTTATTGTGACACCGTATACAGCCATTTACATACGGTTGAATTCCATCCACGATCAGAATTTCTTTTATTACATACAAACAATATCCATAGACCTCATTATCTTTACACTGGATTTTTGTAAGAAACATCATAAACAAATCATAGATGGATGGTTTGATTTTCGTATGTGATAGCATGTCACTGATGACAAAACAAAGACTTTGGATGACAAGATCTTCGTTTACAAGATAGAAGTATTGTTTGGCTTGTCCTTGTATCATTAAAGAGAGCCCGTTTTCTTTCTTATCGATGATCCATTCACAATAAGAAAAAGGCTGGCACACCTGACGCAGTTTTGAAGTTGAGTTTTGCACTCCTCGAGCACGGACTGTGAATATTTCTTCACGAGTCAAGATCCAAACCAAAGCATCTTTTTCTCTATAATCCTGGATTTTTAAAACGATGCCTTCGATTTTAATCATCATTTAATTCATCCAATCCAAATTCTTTGATCTTTTGTTCCTGATTACGCCAGTTTTTCTCCACGCGAACATATAATTCCAAGGATACATTCTTATGAAATTTATTTTTAAGTTCTTTTTGAGCACTTAATCGAATTCTTTTGATCATGGAACCTTGTTTCCCAATCAGAATTCCTTTTTGCGAAGGCCGATCTACGATCACAAGGGCCTGTAATACAATCTGTTTTTCGGTTTCTTCTCGATTTTCTAAAATAACCGCAACACTGTGAGGAATTTCTTCTTTTGTATAATTTAAGATCTTTTCACGAATGATCTCAGTAATTTGAAAATTCTCATCGTGATCACTGATCATTTCATCTGGAAAAAGAGATACGCCCTCAGGCAATTCTTCCTTAATAACCTTTAATAATTCATCCAGATTGTCTTGTTTTAAAGCACTGATAGGAATCATAGCTTTAAAATCGTAACGATCTTGCCAATCGATTAAAACTTTCATCATTTCCTCTTTGGTTAAAGTATCGATTTTATTTAACAGTAAAATAACTTTCTTATTCAAAGAAGAAATACGATCCAAGATAAACTGGTCACCTTTTCCAAAAGGTTGTGAAGCATCATTGATCCATACGATGCAGTCGCAATCTTCCATGGCCATATACGCATTTTTGTTCAATACCCTTCCCAGCTGCTGCTGAGGTTTGTGGATCCCTGGTGTATCTACAAAAACGTATTGAACATCCGGATATGTCAAAATTCCGGCAATATTGTTTCGGGTCGTATTTGGCTTATCCGACATGATCGCTACTTTTTGTTTCAACAAAGCGTTGAGCAAAGTGCTTTTTCCCGCATTGGGGCGTCCGATAATGGCAATAAAACCTGATTTATGATTCATATTTATTCTCCTATAATAATTTTGGTATAAAAACAAAAAGTCCAATCAGCAGGCTAAAAAAGCTCACTAAAAATACGGCAGCAGCTGCCATATCCTTGATTCGTTTTGCGTTTTCATTTCGATCTAACGAGATATAATCCACAAGATGTTCGATACACGAATTCAATATCTCAAGAACAAGCACCAAGGTAATACAAAGAATCACCAACAGCCATTCCACTAAGGAAAGGCGGAAATAAATCCCCGCCAGAATGACAAGACAGGCAAAAAGAAACTGAAGAAAGATGCTTTTATCTTTCAAAGCATAATAAAGGCCTGAAAAGGCATATTTAAATCTTCCTACGAACCACTTCATTCAAAATCACATCCTGCAGTGTAAACATTTCTTTTTCATCTTCTTTTGTCATGTGATCGTATCCCATAAGATGCAACAGACCATGACAAAAAAGAAAACAGGCTTCTCTTCTTAAGGAATGGCCATATTCTTTTGCCTGGTCTCTTATAGCCTGAACATTGATAAAAATATCGCCTAATTCATTTTGTTCTTCTTGGACAAAGATATTTGAATCATCATCCTGTAAGGCAAAACTGATTACATCGGTACTGCGATCAATATTTCTATATTCCCTATTGATTTCATGGATTCTTTGAGGCGTTACAAAAATCACACTTAGAGAATAATCCTGATGTTTGTTTAAAACTTTACAAGCATTATTCAAAATGGTCAGATAATCTTTTTTGTAACGATAAATACTTTTATCTTTTGCTTCATTGATAATAACTATTTCCATACAAGAATTATACACCAAACATAAAAAAAGAACTATATCGCTATAGTTCTTTCGTAGTTCCTCTAGGAATAAAGGAATAACCCAATTCAATCGAACGATTCTCTCTTACGGATTCATCGTCCACTAACATCTTTGTCAAAAGGCGCATCGAAACAGCTCCCATATCATATTCAGGAATGTTGAAGGTAGAGATGTTTGGTCGAGTCATGGCCAGATACTTATTGTTGAGAACACAGACCATCTGGCAATCGTCTGGAATTTTATACCCGGCTTCATTGCAAGCATTTAATAAGGCAATGGCCTGAGAATCTCGGAAAGTGAAAACAAACTGGCTTGGTTTATGGGTTTTAAAATATTCTGTTAAGAAATTATAGGAACTTTTAAAACTGTCATCGTAAGAAATATATTTTTTAAATTCTAAGCCATGATCTTTAAAAGCTTTGTCAATACCGGCACGCATTTGCGCCATCATGCTTAAATTCAGCTTGTCTTCCACAAGAGAAATATCCGTGATTCCCTTTTCAAACAATTGGTTTACGATATCGTACGCCATTTGTTCGAAATCGATATAGACATTTCCTACATTGTCAACACTGGTATCTGGGATTTGACTTCCTACAACAACCATAGGAATCTGATATTCCTGTAAGACTTCCATTTCGTCTTCTGAGAAATTGTCATTGAATAAAATTACTCCATCGACATGCGATTTAATAATGGATTCAATAACATCCTGCATTTTCGAAATACCCTGGGATGTGGTATGGAACATAATGTTGTAGTTATAGATTCTAGCCACATCCATCAAACCATTTAGAATCTTTCCATTATAAGCAAAAAGTTTTTCGCTCATTACAATAGAAACGGTTGTAGTTTTGGATAGAGCAAGTCCCTGTGCAATGGCATTAGGTTTATATCCTAATTTTTCAATGGCTTCCTGAACTCTTTGTTTGGTATCTTCTCGTACCACATTACTATCATTGATAACACGACTGACCGTCGCCAAAGAAACATCAGCTTCTTTGGCAACATCATAAATTGTAATACGCTTCATACCTATTCATTCTCCTCAGAGTTAGAAGAAGATTCTTCTTTTTTATCGAAGAAATTACGGATGCCAGAGAATAAGGCATCTCCAACTTTATGGGAAACTTCTTCCGCAGAATCTACTGCGTTTCTCAAGCTTTCGCTTTCACGAAGAACATCAAGTTTTTCATCCGCTGCATTCACAACTTTCTTGATATTTTCGTTCTTCATCAACGCATCGGCTCCCGCCTTGATACCGTCACCAATCAAACCGCCAGCACCCAACAAAAAGTCCTTTCCGGCAGAAACCGTATTTTTAAACTGCTCTGAGTTGCTGATCTCGATTGCTTTTTCTTTTGTGTTTTTTAAAACTTTTATCGTCTCTTCTTTAGCGTTATTTAAACCTTCTTTGATTTTTTCAGGTTCCGTATTTTGCTTGATCCAAATTTGAAGATCATCAAAAATCGCTTTGATTTTTTCTTTTGCATCCTGGATTACTTTTTCATTGTCTTTATTGTCTTTTTCCTCCAAAGTGGAAAGTTCATTAATGGCTTCTTCCTTCAGTTCTTCAACAATATTATTATTTTCTTCGCTCATTCTGCATCCTCCTGTTCTACATGATCGATTGGTTCTTCATTATTTGAAACATTTTTAGATTTTGTGATGTCGCCAATCCAGTTTTTGACCTGTTCAGCGTTTTTTACGATAACACCAGCACATGTTTTTACAGCTTTTTTTGTGGTCTCATGCACTTCGTCTACCGTATGAGAAATATTTTCGGCAGTAGATAAAGGAGCATCTAACTTTCTTAACTGTTGTTCCGTGGTATCTAATGTTTTCGTGGCCGCCTGTATTGTTTTCAAAAGCTCTTTCAAAACCAGAATCAAATACACAAGAACTACAATTCCCAGTATTGGAAGGATCCAGCCAGCAACCTTTGAAAGAGTTGAGAAAAATTCATCAACCGTCAAAATATCACCTCGGTTGTATTATAACACTTCAATACTACAAAAGCCATTAATTCTGAAAATATTTTCATTTTCATGAAAACGCTTAAATAAAAAGCACGTTTCCGTGCTTTTTAGTCTTTTAATAATTTTGCCAGTTTATCTTTTAATAAATAAATATCTTTACTGGACATAAATACATAGACAGCCGGTGCCATAGTTTTTAAGACTTCTGCTGAGGCATCGTCTACATCAAGTAATTGAACATTGTGACATCGATCCATCAGATCTTGAATCGTTACTGTGATCGTTTTATCTTCCCGAACCGCATTTTTCGGGAAGTCACAGAGAATAACTTCATCCGCCGTATTTAAACTCTGTGCAAATTCATCAAGAAAATATTGAAGTCTGGAATAACGGTCTGGTTTATAAAGTGCAATTACTTTTTTGCCAGGATACTTTTTTCGAGCAGAATCGATCATGTAACGAATTGCCGTAGGATGATGTGCATAATCATCGATCAAAGCAGAATCATTGATTTCTTCTACAACAAAGCGTCGAGCGATTCCTTGGTAGGTTTTTAATCCTTCGACGATTAGATCCACCGGCATTCCTAGAAGATGGCATAAGGCAAAACAGCCTAAGGCATCCTGAAGGAATGGATCCCCTACTTCGTTTAATTCAATATGAGCCAGAAGCTGTCCATGATGCATACAATCAAAATGCATTCCAAAAGGACCTTGTTCGATATGAATTGCCTGATAGTCGTTTGTATCTTTCAAACCATAGGTTGTCACGGGGACATCATAAGAAAGTTTGGGAAGATATGGATCATCTCCAAAAATTACACAATGTTTTTGCGTTTGGTGAATAAAGGTCTGAAACGCATCAAGATAGTCATCCATATCCTTATAATAATCCACATGATCCAGTTCAATGTTGGTGATTAGTGCATAATCAGGACGATAAGCTAAGAAATGGCGCTGAAACTCACAGGATTCTAAGACAAAATATTGGGCATCCTTTGGCATATGACCGTGACCATCACCAATCAGATAACCGGTTGATTTGTACTCAGGAAGCGTATGTCCTAAGATCCCGGTCGTCGTTGATTTTCCATGCGTTCCTGCTACGCAGATCGACGTATAAGATTTTAACAACTCACCGAGATATTCATTATAATAATATGTTTTTACGGTTGGATTGGAAATCGCAGCCTTCACTTCCGGATTGGATTCATCAAAAGAAAGACCAATAATGACCACATCATTATCTTTGATATTTTTTTCATCAAAATCAGTGATCACGATTCCTCTTTTTTCCAATTCATCCTGGGTAAAGATATATTTTGGAATGTCACTGCCGCGAACTTCTTTGTTCTGATCATAGAGAATCGTCGCTAAAGAAGCCATGCCGGTTCCTTTGATTCCAATAAAATGATAAGCCACTTTTATCACCTCTTATCGTCTTCAGAAAAGAGTGTTGCTTGTTTTGTTTGGTTCTTTTCGCCTTTCTCCAACATGTCATCAAGAGATAGACCTTCGCGAGTTTCTTGTGTAGTGACAACTTCTTTTTTAGGAATGCTCTCTAAACGAGGACGAAGTTCTTCACGATCACCGTACATTGGAGAAATGACAGTCATGTAGTCTTCAATTTGTTCCGGTTTATTTAAGTCAATCGCGTTATGAACTTTAGACGTATCTTTCTGAGATTCTTTCATATTACCAAAAATAGGAGAAATCACAGGAGTATACTCCAAATCTTCCTGTGGTCGACGTACTTGACGAGCTTTTGATCGATCATAGCGATACAGCTTCTTTTTCGCTGGACGCGGTTCCTCGCTGGCAATGCTGTCTACATCCAGACCGGTAAACAGTGTAGTTTGCGGCTGTTCTTTCTCCGCATTTCCAAAGACCTGGATCTGTGGTTCCTGGTATACGGGAGCTGGTTCGGCCTGAGATGGTTGAACCGTTGTCCTTTCAGCTGAGGAATCGGCTGTTTCTTTCTTTTCCTCTTTTGTTTCTTCTGTTACAGTTTCTTCTTCATCGGCATCGACTTCTTCGGTAAAAATTGCCTGCATCAAATCTTTAAACATTACGCTTCCTCCACATCTTTTATCGCATTCAAATAATCTTCAATTTCCTGTTTTGTCTTTCTTAATGAAGAAACAAAACGAGAGATTTCTTTTCCGTTTTTGTAGCTGACAAAACTTGGAATCCCCATGATATCAAGTTCCTGTGCAAGCTCTAACATTTCATCGCGGTCAATTTCGTAAAAATCGTACTCTGGGTACGCTTCCACCACAGCCGGCATAAATGGCTTGATGAACATACAGTCACCGCACCATTTTGCGGTAAACAATAAAACACTGACCTTATCTTTTTCAATGGCCTGTTGAAATTCTTCACGATTATGAATTGTTTTCATCCGGATCCTCCTTTTTCTTCAAAACACAACGAAAGATTGGCTGGTTTTGAGCAATGAATTTTTCCTCATACTCTGTGATTGCATCTTCTGGATGAGGCTCTCTTCGATAATTCACACAAAAATCTTTTAATATAAAATCATGGGATAAAAATTCCAAAACCGAATATTCAAACAAAAGCTCATTATCGGTCTTCATTTGAATTTCCCCATCTTTTGAAAGAATCGTTTTATATTGATCTAAAAACGAGGAACTGCTCAATCTTCGTTTGGCATATCTTTTTTTGGGCCATGGATCACTGAAGTTTAAATGAATGACATCAATTTCTTCCTTGTCGAACCATTCGCCGATAGAGATGGCATCTCCATGGATCAAACATAAGTTGTTTAAATCCTGAGCCTCATCAAATTTTTTGGCGGCGATTCCTGCAGCACTTTCGTTTTTTTCGATTGCCACGAAGAAATCTTGCGGATACATACGAGCCATATCCATGGAATAATTTCCTTTTCCACATCCGATTTCTACATGCAGCTGTTTATAATCTTTCTTCCATTGGGATTTCAAGGAAGAAGGATCTTCGACTCTTTTTGAACTGTTTTTTAAATATTCGACAGCCCATTTTACTTTTCTCATTCGCATATTAGCTGCAAAGTGATACGATTGCATCCGCGTAGATCGCGATTGCCTGTATCAAGTCCTCCAGTTTGATTCCTTCATCACGCTGATGACATTCTCCTACAAATTGATCGGTCGTTTTCACTTCATTTGGCAATACCGGTCCATAGGAAACAAAGTTATCAAATTTACGGGCATACGTTCCGCCGCCCAAAGTGAAAGCGCAAGAGAAAGTATCGCCTGTATATTTCTGATAGACTGTCATTAGATCCTTGACCAGCTTTGACTGAGGATCTACAAATAAAGGCTTTGAATCGCTTTCCATAACAGGACGAATGTTCGATTTCAAAGTGGAACATACATTTTCAAAACCAGACATGATTTCTTCGGCATTGGTATCATTTGGATAACGAATATCAATCAGGATCTCTGTTTTACCGTTTTCAATATCCACAATACCGGTATTCATGGTCAAAAATGACATATATAAACCATTTTTATAGATACCAACTGGTTTTCCCTGCCAATCCTTCAACAGATGGTACAGGTCTTTTGCCAACTGATCATCAAACGATTCTCCGATAAAATTTAAAAGATGCACAGCGGCATTGACTCCCAGCCATGGCATGGCCGCATGAGCGAAAACACCATCAAGATGAATGGTTTTGTCTTTGATCCAACCTTCCAGCTGATGGACCTTGCAGTAATATTCAAATTCTTCTTTTTGTTTCTCCGTAATATCTGTGACCGTACATTCCGCCTTACCAATCACGATGTTTGGACGACTGCCGGCATGCATTGATTGGATCACCGTAGAATCATCGGATGTTAAGACAACGTGTAAGCCTCCTTTTTCCCCATAAATTACCGGGAAATCGGCATCAGGCACAAATCCCATCTGCGGAATTTCTGCATGTTCTTTATAATAATCCATACATTCCATACCGCTTTCTTCATCACATCCTGTGATCAACATGACGCGGCGATTTAAAGGAATGTTCTGTTCACGAATGATCTTTAAAGCATAGTATGCGGCAAGAGCTGGTCCCTTATCATCCATGACACCGCGTCCAAAGACATAGCCGTCATTGACGGTAACCTTTAGCGGGTCTTTGGTCCAGTCTTCTCCAACAGGAACAATATCTAAATGTCCCAGAACGCCTAATGTATCCTTTTGTGTTCCATATTCTATAACACCAGCGTAGCCGTCAATATCTTTTGTCGCAAAACCATCACGCTTTGCGATATCCAACATCGCATCCAAAGCTTCCCGGCACTTTGTTCCAAAGGGTGCACCCTCTTCTTTTGTTGAAAGATCACGCACCGATTCAATAGAGACCAATGTATTCAAATCTTCAAGAAAATCTTTTTCTTTTTCTTTAGCGAGTTTTAGAAAATCCATTTTTGTCACTCCTTTTTAGCCATTTTACCATATTTCAAAAGTACAAGAAATACAGAGTTGAAAAAACCTTGGAAATCCATAGAAAAAGACAGGCTTACTCTCTGGTGCCTGTCTTGCAATTTTATTCAGCTTCTTTTTTAGGTTCTTCCTTTGGTTTTGGAAGTAAAGCTTTTGCACTGACGTTGATACGGCCTTTGTTGTCGATTTCTACAACTTTAACATCGATCGTATCCCCAATCTTCAGCACATCTTCAACTTTTTCTACTCGATGGTGGGAAATCTTAGAGATATGGAGCAATCCATCCGTATTGCCAAACAAGTTCACAAAAGCACCGAATTTTTCAATTCGTACTACCTTGGCTGTATAGATATCTCCTACTTTTGCTTCGCGAACAATGTTTTCGATCATCTCTTTGGCTTTATCGATCGTTGCGTAATCATGATGATAAATAACGACTTTACCGTCATCATCGATATCGATCTTAACATTGTCACACTGTGCAATGATCTCGTTGATCATTTTTCCACCAGGACCAATGACATCTTTGATCTTATCAGGATCGATGTGCATCATTTTGATTTTCGGCGCGTAAGGGCTCAATTCTTTACGTGGTTCAGGAATACAGCTCAGCATATTATCTAAGATCTCAAAGCGAGCCTTATGCGCCTGCGCTAAAGCTTCTTCAAAGATCTCTTTCGTGATGCCTGTTACCTTGATATCCATTTGTAAGGCCGTGATTCCATTTTTTGTACCGGCAACTTTAAAGTCCATATCGCCAAAATGATCTTCCATTCCCTGAATATCGGTCAAAACCGTATATTTCCCGGTATTGTCATCCATGATCAATCCCATGGCAATTCCCGCAACTGGAGCTTTAATAGGAACACCGGCTGCCATTAAAGACATCGTTCCCGCACAGATACTTGCCTGTGAACTGGATCCATTACTTTCCATGACATCGGCCACCGTACGGATCGTATAAGGGAATTCATCCAAACTAGGAAGCACTTGTAACAGAGCTCTTTCCCCTAAAGCACCATGACCAATCTCACGGCGGCCAGGGCTTCCCATACGACCGGTTTCACCAACACAATATGGAGGGAAATTATAATGATGCATGAAACGTTTTGCTTCTACCTCGGTTAAATCGTCAATGATTTGGTTTTCATTGATGGCTCCTAACGTGGTCGTCGATAATACCTGTGTTTCTCCGCGGGTAAACAAGGCAGAACCATGAACACGAGGCAATAGATCGACCTGAGAATTCAATGGACGGATCTCATCAATGGCACGTCCGTCCGGACGAATCTTATCTTCAATGATCAAACGACGTACTTCATCCGCTTCAATGCTGCGGCAGATCTCTTTTGTCTGTTTGATCGCATTGTTTAATTCTTTATCCGAATCGTAAGATTTTTCTTCGATCATGGCCACTGCCTGATCTGTCAGTTCATCAATTTTTCCATAGCGTTCCAATTTTTCTTTGATGGACACCGCTTCACGGATCGGCTTTTCAAAATGAGCACGAACTTCCTGATCCAATTGCTCGTCAATGGCATATAGTTCGATTTCACGTTTTTCCTTACCGCAGGCAGCTACGATTTCTTCCTGGAAAGCGCAAAGCTTTTTGATCTGTTCGTGTCCAAACATTAACGCAGCTAACATATCTTCTTCGCTGACTTCCTTGGCACCGGCTTCCACCATGTTCAATGCCTGTTTCGTTCCAGCGACAGTCAATTCAATATCACTCAAGCTGGCCTGTTCAACACTTGGATTGCAGATAAATTCTCCATTCACACGGCCTACCTTAACACCGGCAATTGGTCCGTTGAATGGGATATCACTGATGCATAAAGCTAAACTGGCTCCAAACATCGCTGCCATTTCGGCAGAACAATCCTGATCCACACTCAACACAGTGTTAACAACCTGAACTTCATTTCTGAATCCTTCCGCAAACAAAGGTCGGATTGGTCTATCGATCATTCGAGCTGTTAAGGTTGCGTGTTCGCTAGGACGTCCTTCACGACGTAAAAATCCACCTGGGATCTTACCTACTGAATACAATTTTTCTTCAAAACTTACTGTTAATGGAAAGAAATCGATTCCTTCCTTAGCCTGGTTGGATGCACAAGCGGTTGAAAGCGTTACTGTATCACCATATCGAACAATAACCGCCCCATCGGCCTGTTTTGCGATCTCACCAGTTTCTACTGTGATCCCCCGACCACAGAAATCTAAATGAAACTCTTGTTTCGCCATATGTTACCTCTCTTTTTACCAATGGTAAGTTTATCATAATCAGACAATAAAAAAAAGTAATCTTTCGATTACTTTCTCAGACCTAAACGTGCAATTAAGCTTTTATAGCGTTCTAAATCTTTTTTCTTCAAGTATGCAAGCATGTTTTTACGACGTCCAACCATTTTCATCAATCCTCTTTGAGAATGGAAATCATGTTTGTGTTCCTTGAAATGATCAGTCAAACGGTTGATCTGTGCAGTTAAAATAGCAATCTGCACTTCAGGAGAACCTGTATCTCCTTCATGAATGGCATACTCTTTCATGATTGCCTGTTTTTCAGCTTTTAATAACATATTTTCTTCCTCCTGTTTGTGTTCTTCTGATCCAGGAATCAGGTCGGAAGTCTCCAGATTCTTAGACCAAAAGCTCATATATAATATCAGTGAATTTCTAAAAAATCAACTAAAATTGTGTTCAATATCTCAAATCCCTTTTCCGTCGGAATCAAATGCCCGTTTATGATTTGTAAGTGATCCGGGATATATTGTTGCAGGACCTTCTGGTATTGTTTTCGAAAATTCATTTGATATTTATTTTCCCATTGTTGAATATCTAAACCAAAGATTGTACGTAATGACATCATGATTGAATCAAAACTTTGTTCTTTAATGTCTTCCTGAATCAATGTAGGACAAGGTCCTTTTTGAAGATAAACATTTAAATTTTTCGTATTCTCGTAGAGAGTTCCCTTTTCTTTACCGCAGGCTCCGCATCCAATCCCGATAAAGTCTTGATCGCTCCAGTATTTCATATTGTGTTTTGAAAAGAATTTGTTTTTGGCAAAGGAACTGATCTCATAATGAGTAAACCCATTCTGCTTGCAGAATTGAACAATCATTTCGTACATGTCCGCCTCCAAATCTTCATCGATCGGTTGTATATTCTGCTTTTGGAAGATCGAATTTTCTTCGATCTGTAAAGAATAGATCGAAAGATGAGGTACGTTTAACTGAACGATTTGTTGAAGGTCCTTTTTTATGTCATCGATTGTCTGATTCGGCAAGGCAAACATCAAATCGACAGATACGTTGCGAATATCCTGTTCAAAACACAATTCAATCGCTTTAAAAACATCGTCTGAAGTATGATGACGACCGATACTTTTAAGAAGGCTGTTATTCAAGGTCTGTACACCTAGACTGATTCGATTGATTCCCATTTGTTTGAACATCTTGACTTGATCATACGTTACAAGTTCAGGGTTACATTCTATGGTCCATTCATAAACACTATCTAAATATGGCCTGAACATTTCACAGAGTCGTTTTAATCCAGAGGCTGATAAAACATTGGGAGTGCCGCCGCCAAAATATAAGGTTTCTAATTGGGTCAAATGCTTATCATCAATCTCCTTTTGGATTTGATTCAGCCACGCTTCTTCTAAAGTTTCATTATATTTCTGCCGACAAAACCCACAGTAATAGCAGATATGCCGGCAAAAAGGAACATGAACATAACAAGATACAGCACGCATTATTGATCGTCCATAGAAAGAACAGCCATAAAGGCCTCCTGCGGGATTTCCACGGAACCTACCTTTTTCATTCGTTTCTTTCCTTCTTTTTGTTTTTCCAACAACTTTTTCTTACGGGAAATATCACCGCCGTAACATTTGGCAAGCACATTTTTTCGTAAAGCTTTAATGTTGGTTCGGGCAATGATTTTACCACCGATTGCCGCCTGAACTGGAATTTCAAACTGTTGTTTAGGAATGATCTCCTTTAATTTGATGGTCATGGCATTGCCTCGATTGTACGCAAAATCCTTAAATACAATCGTACTTAATGCATCGATGATCTGTCCGTTCAACAAGATATCCATTTTAACCAGCGCACTTGTTTTGTATCCGCTAAAATGATAATCCAGACTGGCATAGCCTTTGGTATAGGATTTCATTTTATCAAAGAAATCATAAATGATCTCACTTAATGGCAGTTCATAGATCATATTCATACGCAAATCATCAATGACCTGCATATCGATGTATTCCCCTCTTTTTTTCTGGCACAGATCCATCATGGCGCCAACATAATCTTTAGGGACCATGATTTCAGCCCGCACATAAGGTTCTTCAATATGATCGATATTCTGTGTAGGCGGCAATGCGCTGGGATTATCAATGGAAAGCATTGTTCCATCTGTTTTGTAAACATGATAGATCACAGAAGGAGACGTAGCGATCAGATCCAGATTGTATTCTCTTTCCAGACGTTCTTCCACGACATCCATATGTAAAAGGCCTAAAAAACCACATCGAAATCCAAAACCTAAAGCTTGTGATGTTTCTGGTTCGTAGGTCAAGGAAGCATCATTAAGCTTTAATTTTGACAAGGCTTCCTTTAAATCGTCGTATCGCGCATTATCCACCGGATATAATCCACAATACACCATCGGATTCATTTGACGATATCCGTGAAGAGGTTCCAAACAAGGATCGACTGCATTGGTGATCGTATCCCCAACTCGAACATCTTCGATATTTTTGATGGCTGCACTGACCCATCCCACTTCTCCGGTAACCAGTTGATCCTTGACGATTTCTTTTGGTGTTCTGACCCCTACATCGATAACTTCATATTCGGCTCCGGTAGCCATAAAACGAATCTTATCTTTGGGCTTGATCACTCCATTTTTCACACTGATAAAGGCAATGACGCCGCGGTAGGAATCATAAACGCTGTCAAAAACAAGCGCTTGAAGGGGCTGGTTCGGATTGCCTTTAGGCGCCGGTAATTTAGAAACGATCTCTTCCAAGACCTGATCTACATTCAATCCGGATTTGGCGCTGATCTCCACAGCTTCCGTGCAGTCCAAACCAATCAGGTTTTCAATTTCTTCTTTAACGACATCCGGCTGCGCGCTGGGCAAATCGATTTTGTTCAAAACAGGAAGAATTTCTAGATCATTTTCCAAAGCCAGATACACATTGGCCAATGTTTGCGCCTGAACGCCCTGACAGGCATCTACAACAAGAACGGCACCTTCACAGGCGGCTAACGATCGAGAAACTTCATAGCTGAAATCGACATGACCTGGTGTATCGATCAAATGAAACACATAATCTTCCCCATTTTTAGCGTGATAAATCAATTGCACGGCATTTAATTTGATCGTGATACCTCGTTCTCTTTCCAGATCCATAGAATCCAGAATCTGGTCTTTCATCTCTCTTTTTTCGACGGTATCCGTAAGTTCAAGGATGCGATCGGCCAATGTAGATTTACCATGATCGATATGTGCGATAATTGAAAAATTACGAATATGATTTTGATCCATATCAACACTCCTATACTTTTTTCCCTTTTAGATTTTGTCCCTGACCATTTGCGAAGTCCAAACCAGAAACAACAGGTTTCCCTTCCATTTGGCAGCTTTTGATGATTAAGGTTCCCTTTTGAAGATTGAGACCCAATCCACGCTGTAGCTTTCCTACCCAGACAAAAGGCTCATCAATTGGTCCAGGAACATACTCAAAATCATAGATCTTAAATTTTTTCTGATTGACCTGAATATATCCTCCTGGGTTTTGTGAAAGCGCCCGGATCTGAGCAAGGATCTCTTCGTCCGTTTTTGACAAGTCGATACGCTCATCCTCTTTTGAAATTTTGGGTGCATAGCTGACCAGCTTTTCATCCTGATCAACATAAGTTGCCTCTGTATCACAAAGGGCATCATAATTCTCAATCAACAGCTGGCTGGCGGCATCCGCCATTTTATCAAATAAGGTTGAAGAAGTCTCGTTATCATCAATCGAGATCTTCTTAGTGGCAAAGACCGGTCCTGCATCCATTTGAGGTACCATCTTCATCAGTGACATGCCGCTTTCCTTTTCACGATTCCAGATGGCTCTTTGTATAGGAGCGGCTCCTCGATATTTCGGTAATAAGGATCCATGAAGATTCACACAGCCATATTTAGGATAATCCAGGATCTCTGAAGGAACGATCTGTCCAAAAGCACAGGTGACGATCAGTTCGGGATCTGCCTTTAAAACCTCATCGAATTCCTGTTTGATATGATGCGGCTGAAAAACCGGAATATTGTTCTCCAGAGCACATTCCTTGACCGGTGAATAGACTATATTCTGTTTACGGCCCACTTTGCGATCGGGCTGCGTAACAACTAAAACGATGTGAATTCCGTTTTGAATCATATTTTCCAATAAGACTTTCGCAATATGAGGAGTCCCCATAAAAACCGTTCTTACATTTTTCATTTGAATCCCTCCAACACTTCGGTATTATACCTTATTTTTTAGAACTTGTGTTGCATTGTATCGGATATTTTGTTATAATTCAAAAGCAATTTAAGTCAGGAGGTGCAAGCCATGCCACAAATTAAATCGCAAAAGAAACGTGTTAAGACAAATAACAAAGCTCACAAATTAGTTGTATCCAAGAAAACAGCGTTGAAAACTTCTATTAAAAAAGTCTTGGCTGCCGTTGAAGCCAACGATAAAGATGCTGCCTTGGCTGCATACAACGAATGTTGTTCAAAGCTTGATAAAGCTGTCGCAAAAGGTGTACATCATAAAAATTATGCCAGCCGACAGAAATCACGTTTGGCTACAGCTATCAATAATATCAAATAAAAAGTTTCCGATGGGAAACTTTTTTTATAATTTATAATTCTAAGATAAATCGCTCAAAGCCTTCATCTTTGTTGACAAGTCCAAGTTTCATATTCTGATCCAGATTGGCAAGAGATTCCAACTGATCCAACAATTCTTCACTTGAAAAAGACCTTGCTTTTTTGACGTTGAGACTGACACGATACGGATGGGCTTTTAAAATCGAAGCAATCGTATCGCTCGAATATCCCTGATCCATATAAATACGAACCTGGAATAAAAAACGCAGTTGCGAAGCCAAAAGACCAATGATGGCCACAGGCTCTATGTTTTGTTTGCGAAAGTTTCGATAGAATGCCAACAATAAGATCTTGTTTTTTTGAAACAAGGCATCCACCATTTTAAATACATCATCCACAGGAACAGGAGCAATCAAAGCTTTGACATCGTTTAATGTGATATGATCCGCATAGGTTTTCAACTTATACACTTCAGAGTCAATGCGCAGCACATCGTAACCGATGCGCTGACAAAACCAGCGCAGTGCATCCGGGTCCATAGATACTTTATTTTTCTTTAACGTTTCGCGAATGTAACTGAGCTGACTTTCCTGATCGAGTGCCATACAGCTTAAAACTTTGGAAGCAGCTACCAGTTCCTTCACATTTTTCTTTCTTTGATCTAATTTATTCCCTTCATGAATGAAAACAATGACACATAAATCCTCATTTCTTCTTAATAAGAATTCATTGATGTCATAGTTGGTTTTATTCTTTGCCGATAAAAAAGAACAATTTTTAATGACAATCATCTTTCTATCTTCGAAAATAGACAGACTGTCCATATCTTCAAGAACGATTTCCTGGGTGTCATTAAGCGCATCATAATAATGAATCGTATCGGCTTTTTGTGTTGTTTCAATCGTTTTTAATTTTTTCTGGATTCGACTTTGATCATCGCCATATAGAATATAATACATCTTGGTCACCTATGGTATTATACCAAAGTTTTTGGAACCGGTAATAACAAAACGTAGTCCTTTCAACGTATAAATTCGGATCATCCCTGCATCACCGGTATTCAAATTGGATATCCCGGCTCTTTTTAAGTTTTTTAATGTTTCTACATGTGGATGTCCATAGCGATTATCTTTTCCGGCAGAAATGATTGCCAAAGAGGCATCCGTTGCATCGAGAAATTCAAAACAAGAACTTGTGTTTGATCCATGATGTCCCACTTTTAACAGATCGGCTTTCAAATTCGGATACCTGTGTATCAAATCTTTTTCTATTTCTTTGGAGGCATCTCCCATCCATAAAAACGAAGTGTTATCGTAAGAAAAATAAGAAATAATACTTTCATCGTTTTTATCATTGGCTTCACGTTCTTCTAAAAGAGAATAAAAGGGATAAGAGACCGGTACGGTTCCTTTTCGTTCTGTAATTATCTTTTTGATGTGAATTTGCTTTTTTAGTGAATCGATTCCTCCATCATGATCAAAATCGTTATGGGTCAAAATAACACAATCCAGCTGATGAATATGTTTCATTCTTAGAAATGGAATCACAATTTCTTCCATATTGTCACGATACAGATTCTGTCCGCAATCGATCATAACCGCACTTTTTAAAAAAGGTTCCGTAATCAAGGTGCAGTCTCCCTGTCCAATGGAAAACACGGTTACCGTAAAAAAAGGATTGGTATAAGGAGCAAAAAATGGAAACAGAAAAAAAACTAAAAGATATATGCGATTTTTATTTGCACAAAGTATTTTAAATAGAGTGATAAGCATAAACAGCAAATATATAAAACCGGCGTCAAATTCCCAAATCAAAGAGGGAATGTTCTCTAATAGTGAAAACCATAGATTCTGGAGTTCATAAAATGGAAAGAAGAATAAGAAAATTTCCACAATCAGACAATAACCGCTCATTTTACGAAGAAATCCAAAAAACAGAAGCAATACGAAATCCACTTGGTGAAAATACAGATATTGAAGACCCGTCAGAAAAACCAATCGCAAACACATCTTTTGTTTTCCATTTTGAGAAACTAAGTTCAACAATGAAAATGCAATTGGTAGTACAAACGAAAAAGAAGTTCCTTTCTGCGGAAGCAGGACAAGAAACAAAACAATGGTCATGCTGATCTGATTTTGAAGATCTTTAAAAAAGATCTTACTAAAGCGATGACAAATAAATCGAACCAGAGAGGTTGTATAGTCAAAGAGAAAACCACAAATCAGGCTGGTAAAAAAACTAACGATATAAACCTGAGAATAAGAAAGATGTTTTTTCAAGAAGTTTTCAAGTAGATATAGAAAGCTCAGTAAAGGAAGTGATAAACGATAGATCAAATCCGGCGTGTTATCATCATAAATGCCATATAGAATGGAAAACAGAAAAGGATCCTTATTATGGATCACATTAAAGATTTTCGATGAGAAAGTATGCCCTTTCGAAATGAGGTTGGTTTCACTGACTTGAGCAGAGTAAGCGATCTTTTCTTCTTTTAAATAAGACGAAAAAGAAAACATTGAAATGTTGTCTAATGAATACACCTTTTCAAACGTTTCAACATAATACGTATCAAAGATTCCTGGATCTTTTAACCCATACAAGATGATACGATCATTTTGATTCTGTGCCAATGCATAGTTTTTTTTCACTCGATAAACTGTGTATTCCCCACTTACGGGCGCATCAATGGATTGCGGCAAAAGCATTAACGAGAATAGACAACATAAAAGCCAAAGGAATAAGACAACAAACTGCTTACTTACCGAATACAGGTACAAACCATACAACAAAAAGAACAAAAACGTAAACAGAATGTCTCCGGTAATAACGATCATCCAGAAGCCAAGAGCCATGCAAAATATTTGTTTTTTCATAGACAGATATCATCCTTTAGTTTTTGAAAGGTTTTTTCTCCAATTCCTTTGACTTCCATTAATTGTTCTAAGGAAGTAAAAGGCTGATTTTGTCTATAATCAATGATTCGCTGGGCCATGACCGGTCCGATCCCGGTCAATTCACAGAGTAGTTCTTTATCGGCTTCATTAATGGAAATCAGATCCTTGGTTTGCTGGTCTCCTGGAATGAGGATCGTACTTTCCGGTTCTGGTTTCATTAAGAGGTTGATCGATCGATCATCTGCCGTCTTGGTCATACCGCCTGCCTCCTCAATGACATCTTGAACCGTAGCTTCCCATTTTACTGTATAAACTCCTGGATTTTGCACTTCCCCTTTGATCTCCACCTCTTTTAAGGAAGGTTTCACCAGTTCAAGCGATACAGGCTGAAAGCGTCCATAATAGGAAAAAAAGATACAAAAGATAAACAATAAAAAAAGAAGAGCTTTCTTCATAATGATCACCCTTCTTATATACGTAATAATATCTGGAAAATTGTTATTTGATCGTAAGAATTTTTACTTCATATGGTTCATCCACTCGGGAAACTGTAACCACTTCACCAACCTTACGATCTAAGATGGCTTCCGCCAACGGTGTATTGTTGGAAAGTTTACCGTTCAATGGATCGGCTTCGATCGATCCCACGATAGAGAACGTATTCTGTGTGTGATCGGATAGATCTTCCAAAGTAACGATTGAACCAAGTTTTACAACGGCGTTCTTGCTCTTTTTACGTTTTCCATCCGACTCTTCAATGATTTCCGCATTTTTGATCATTGTTTCCAATTCGCGAATACGAGCTTCCACCTGAGCCTGATGTTCACGTGCGGCATCATAATCAGCGTTTTCTGACAAGTCTCCCTGAGCACGTGCTTCCTGAAGTTCTACAATAACCTGCTGACGAACATTTTGAACCAGATCTTCATGTTCTCTGACCAGTTCGTTATAGCCTTCCTGTGTGACATAAAATTTATCATTTTCCATTTTGATTTCACCCCTTGATTGCATTGTGATTATAGCATACAGTTCATATTTTTCAAACTTTAATTCAGAATCAAACCAAGATCTTCACACACCTTTTGGTGTTCTTCAAATGTCTTGGAGTAATATACTTTACCATCACCATTGATATCGGCGGCAAAAAAGTAATATTCAGTTGAAGCCGGTTCTAAAACTGCTTTGATCGCATCCGCTCCAGGATTCAAAATCGGGCCAACAGGTAGACCGTCATTCAAGTATGTGTTGTATGGAGATTCAATATCCGTTTGCGTCTCACACTGTGTTGGATCATCAAACTGATCGTATAAGGCATAACATACCGTAACACTGGATTCCAAACGCATGCCGTCGTTAAGACGATTGTAGAAAACACTGGCAATCGTTGGCATATCTTCTGTTGAGCCGGACTCAAACTGAACTACACTGGCAAGAGTTACAATCTCATGCACCGAATACTCACTTTGTTCAAACAAAGATTTATTTTCCTGATAGAAACTATCAAACTGATTCAACAAAGTTCTGGTGATTTCGTCAATATCGGCTTCCGGATTTAAAAAATAGGTTTCTGGAAATAAATATCCTTCCAGCTTAACTTTATAGTTCTCGTTATTTAAGGTTTCCGCATTTAAGAAACTGTAATCTTTTGAAAGAGTCTGGATATATTCTGCATCGTTCCACTGACGGATAATATCTTCTGCCGTATATTGCGGATAGATTTCGGCAATATTTTCAGCAACTTCTTTGGCCCATGTTCCTTCAGGGACCGTCAAAGTAACCGATTCATTCACGAGATTGGATTCGTCCGAAATATAAGACAGGACCTCTTTTGTACTCATGGAATCGTTCAGTTCATAGTTACCGGCAAAATAGTTACCTGAATGCGTCAGCTTCGCATATAATTTCGCAACTATAGAGGACCGGATTATTCCTTCTTTTTCCAGGTTGGTTAAAACGGAATCAAAAGTTTCGCCTTCCTTAACTTCAAACAGAATTTCATGATCACCATTTCCGACCGCTTTAAGATTCATTGAAAAATAAACACTGGCAGAAACTCCAACAACTACAACTATCAACAATACAGTCAAAAGAATTTTTTTGAATGGAGACTTTCGTCTTCGTTGTTTAGGCATTTTCTTCATCCTCCGCAAATGTATTGATCACTTCCTCAACCATTTCCCATTCTTCCTCCGTTTCGATTGGCAACAGGTTTCCTTCATCATCATAGCGGGAAGCATAAACCTGATCTGCATCATGATCGGCATCCTGGAAAACAACATATTGTTTATCTTCATGATCAAAGGTAAACAGGATCGTCATTTTTTTCTCCAATCCATTTTCATCTTCTACATATAAACAGTTAGAATCAAGCATAATATTTTCCTTTCATAAAAAATGAGGGTTAAAATCCCCCATTTTGTTTATCTAAATATCCTTGAAGAATTTCGACTGCAGCTAACTGATCCACGACCTTTTTTCTTTTTTTGCGCGAAACATCCGCTTCCAGTAAGACTTTTGTTGCGGCGATCGTAGTCATACGTTCATCCCACAGTACCGTTTCGTATCCTTCTTTTTCCAATTCCTTAGCGAACTGAATCGATATCTGAGCTCTTTCCCCTATATCCCCATTCATATGTTTGGGTAAGCCGATGACAACCTTTTTGATCTCGTTTTCTTGCAGGATCTTTAATACTTCATCAAAACAGATATCATAATCTTCGCTTGGAAATCGGATTGTTTTCAGTGTTCTGGCGACAATTCCGCCACGATCGCTGATTGAAACTCCACAAGTTACACTACCAAGATCTAAGCCAAGAATTCGTGCCATTATTTTTCCAAATATGCGCGAACCAGCTCTTCGATAATTTCATAACGTTCGATGCGCTGAATCAAATTACGTGCATTTTTGTGCGATGAAATATAAGCTGGATCGTTACTGATCAAATAACCGGCAATTTGGTTGACCGAATTGTAACCTCTTTCTTCCAAAGCTTGACTTACATCGCGTAAAACACTTTTGATATTTTCACGACGAATCTCTTCAGTAGTAAAAGTCATAGTTTCTGTAATGTCTTTCATAAGATCACACTCCTTTAAACTACTTTATACTAAGTAATTATACAGAAAAAGAATAGAAAATGAAACACTTTGAGGAACAAAAGCGCATACATTTTAGTAAATAAGTCCCACTTTATTATTGTTTTAAAGTGTTTTTGATCAATTCAATGGCTTCATCCACTTTTGATACATCTTTACCGCCAGCCTGAGCCATATCCGGTTTGCCGCCGCCGTTTCCTGCACAAAGCTGACTTGCCTGTTTTACCAGGTTTCCAGCATGGATACCATCTTCAATAGCATCTTTGCCGGCTCCGGCAACAAATACAGCTTTATCACCATCACAGTTGACAAAGAAACATACGATATCGTCATTTTCCGCTTTCAAATTAGATACGATATCTTTTAGAGCTTTTGCATCCATGTGGGAGACTTTTTTGATCAGCACTCTATGTTTTCCCATCGTTATGGCATCTTTGATCCATTCTCGGGATTTCAGGGCGAAAATTTGATTTTTTAAATTCTCATTTTCTTTCTGGACCTTCTTCAGTTCTTCATAAACGGAACCAATCTTATCATCGATTCCTTTGATGCTTTTTTGTTTTGCGTAATCGGCAATAGACTCCAACGTTTTGTGCTCATGGGCAAATTCCTTAAACGCTTCATATTTTGTTTTGGCCGTGATTCGACGCACATCGGATCCAATGCTTTCTTCACTGATGATCTTGCATAAACCGATCTGCGATGTATTGTCTACATGACAGCCTCCACAGAACTCTTTAGAAACATCACCCATGGTTACTACCCGAACACGGTCTCCATATTTTTCATTAAATAAAGCCGTAGCTCCAGATTTTTTCGCATCCTCAATATCCATGATTTCTTTTGTGACAGCATATCCGTTAGAAATATACTGATTGACCAGATCTTCAACCTGAGACAGTTGTTCTCTGGAAATCTTTTCAAAATGATTGAAATCGAATCGTAGATAACTTTCACAAACATAAGAACCGGCCTGAGAAATATGATCGCCAATAACTTTTTTCAAGGCACTTTGAAGAAGGTGCGTACATGAATGATTGGCTGTAATAGCTGCACGTTTTGTTTCATCGACATGCTGCTCTAGGATCATCCCTTCACATAAGCTTCCTTTTTGAATCTTGATCGATAATAAATGCTGTTTGTTGGGAGCTTTTTGAACATCGATCACATCGGCAAAAAATTCCTGACTATATAAATTTCCGCTGTCCGCGATCTGACCACCGCTTTCGGCATAGAAACACGTTTTGTCCAGAATGATTTCTCCTTCATCATCTAAAGAATCCACGCGTTTTCCTTCTTTGAATAAGGCCAGCACTTTTCCTTGGCATTGCAAATGATCATACCCTACATACTCGCTTTCATCCGTAAATTCCATAAGATCCACATGTTGTGAAGCAAAAGATTCTTTGGTGCTGCGAGCATTGCGGGCTCTTTCTTTCTGGATCTCCATCTGGGCATCAAAATCTGAACGCAAAACTTCCAAGCCGTTTTCCTGTGCAATTTCCTGGGTCAATTCAAATGGGAATCCATATGTATCATACAGTTTGAAAACAACTTCTCCGGACAGTTTTCCATCTTTGGCCTTTTTGATTTCTTCATCGAGCAATGCCTGTCCATTTTTTAACGTCTTCTTGAACGTTTCTTCTTCGGTCTTGATAAGACGCTGGTTAAACTCTACATGCTCTTGTAGATATGGATAAAAATCTTTCATCGCATCGGCAACCACTGGAACCAGTTTGTAAAGGAATGCTTCTTCCAATCCCAGTTTCAAACCATATCGAACCGCACGCCGCAATACTCTTCGTAATACATATCCGCGTCCGCTGTTTGAAAAGTTGGCGCCATCGCTCAAGGCAAAGGTAACGGTTCGAACGTGATCGGCAATTACGCGGTAAGCCATTTTGTATTCACCTTCATAAGGATGTTTTGCGAGCTTTTCTGTTGCGTGAATGATTGGCAAAAACAAATCCGTATCAAAATTGGTTTCGCCATCCTGAATCAAAGCAACAAGGCGTTCCAACCCCATTCCTGTATCGATGTTTTTCTGAGGGAGTTCTTTATAATCTTTACGGTCAATGGCTGGATCGCAATCGTACTGGGAAAAGACAACGTTCCAGACTTCGACATAACGATCGTTTTCCATTTCATCAAAAAACAGTCTTTCACCCAAACCTTCTGGATCATATTTTTCACCACGGTCAAAGAAAATTTCAGAGTCTGGTCCGCCAGGTCCTTTACCGATTTCCCAAAAGTTATCGTATGTTTTTAAAATATGACTTGGATCCACACCGCATTTTTCGGTCCAGATTCGATAAGCGTCTTCATCATCGGTATAGACCGAAACATAAAGACGATCTTTATCGATTCCCATCCACTCCTGGCTGGTTAAAAATTCCCATGCGAATGGAATGGCTTCTTCTTTAAAATAATCTCCAATACTGAAATTCCCCAACATCTCAAAGAAAGTATGATGACGGGCTGTCTTCCCTACATTTTCAATATCGTTGGTACGAATACTTTTTTGAGCGTTGGCGATACGATTGCATTTGGGCTTTTCGGAACCGTCAAAATATTTCTTTAATGCGGCAACTCCTGCATTGATCCATAACAATGTCGGATCATTATTAGGAATCAGACTGGCTCCAGGCTCGATCATATGGCCCTTGCCTTTAAAATAATCCAAAAACATTTGCCGAATTTGATTTCCACTTAACTCTTTCATAACATCCTCCAATAAATAAAAAAAACGTTCCTTCTAGGAACGTAAAATACGCGGTACCATCCTAGTTCGTCTATCATCATAGACGCCCTTAATTTCATCGATAACGCTGATTCGCGGTTCAACTCCAAAGGAGCTTCAAAACTATCCGTTGTAAAGTTTGCACCCACCACTTTATCTCTAAATTTCCAGAAATAGTTTTTACTTATCTTTTTCTTTGTCAAACTATGAAAATTCTAGCATTGTTTGATACATTTTACAAGCAAAGAAATCCCTGCTTCCATCTTTGATGGATCCATGGTCGCAAAGGATAATCGCAATTGATGATCGATGATCTTGTCGATTCCAATGGAAGCACTTTGACACAACTGTTGAAATTTATCTTCATCGATACCGTGAGTATCAATTGTAAAACATAAATAAGCCTCCATCAGTTTAAAATTGGGAATATACCGTAAGAGTATTTCCTTCATAAACTCTTGTTTTTGTGCATACTCTTTTTTCAATTTTCGTAACCGTTTTTCCAAATATCCATTTTCAATATATTTCTCTAAAGCAATTTGTTCAAAACGAGACGCATTGGGAGAAAAGGAATCACGATACAAGTCGTACCAATGTTTCAATTCTTCATTCATGACAACATAACTCAGTCGAATCGATGGAACCAGTAAACGTGAAAAGGATCCAAAGTAAATCACGTTATCTTCGGTGCTGTAAGAAAACAAGGCTTGTCTGGGTTGTGAAACATAGGTCAATTCCCCATTATAGTCATCCTCTAAGATGAGAAATGAACGTTGAATAGAACAATCAATGATCTGATCACGCATCGTACGATCAATGGGTTTCATGTCTTTTCCAAAACAGGCTGTATTGATATACAAAATATCAATAGCGGCCTCTTTTAAATCTTCCAGATAGTGCTCCTTAGATAATAAAACACATTCAAAGCCATACGACTCAAAAACCCGAAGCACCTCTTTGGAGGTCGATTGTTCCAATCCAATCCTTGAGTTGGCATCCAACAAAGAACAAGTCATAAACAAAAGTGTTTGAAAACTGGGACCAATCAGAATATGTTCAGGATTGCTGGAAACACCGCGGTTTCGATAGAGATAATCACATAAAGCATATCGAAGCGAATATTCCCCTTGCGCATCACCATAGGAGGCAATCAGCGATTCGTCGCGGAAAGATTCTTTTAAATATCTTTTCCATAGATCGACATCAAAACTACCGGTGGATACAGAATGGATCCGAAAATCATACATATAGTTACATTCGATTTGTTTATCGATGATCCCATGAGCATTCTTTCTTACTTTGATACTCTCCGGTTTTACATCTACAAAATATCCTTTTCCGGGAACTCCTATGATATATCCATCCGCCAACAATTGATCATAGGCTCTTTCAATCGTTGTTTTGGAATATCCAAATAAGGACTCGCTATGACGAATACTGGGAATCAAAGTTTTATACTTTAAATATCCATTTAAGATATCCGATTTGATTTTGTTGTAAACGATTAAATACTTTTTCATAACTGTACTCTAAAATTTTATCAGAATTGTGTATTTTATAAAAGACAGATTTGTTCTAAACTCTAAAAAAAGGAGTTAGTATGAATCAAAAAACAAGAGAAATCGTTATCACATCGCTATGCATCGCCATGATTTTTATCGCAACCATGTTTATTAAGATTCCCAACGCCTTTCACGGTTATATCAATCTGGGTGACGGCTTTATCTTATTATCCGGATGTCTCTTAAAACCATCCTATGCTTTTCTTGCCGGAGGTTTAGGAAGCGGACTGGCTGATATTGCCGGAGGATATGGATATTACTTCATTTTCACATTGATCATTAAAGGTTTTGAGGGTTGGATCGTTTCTTATGTATCAAAAAAAAGTGAAAGGAAAACAACAAGAATCTTAAGTTACTTTATCGGTTCCATTATCATGATTGCCGGATATTTTATAGCGGATTTCTTGATCAATCAAAGCATATGGATTGGTTTGGCCAGTGTATGGGGCAACCTTTTCCAAGCTGGAATGGGATTGATCATAAGCGTTATCGGATACCCCATCATACGTAAACTATGGCCAATACATCATTAGAATATAAAAAAACCGATCATTGATCGGTCATTTTTTTAATGGTCCCCGAGGCCAGACTCGAACTGGCACGGTATCGCTACCGGTGGATTTTGAGTCCACTGCGTCTACCAATTTCACCACCCGGGGATTGCTTTGATATTATAGCGAAAACCAGAATGGAATGCAACCCTTTTTTTCATTTCCTCAGATTGAATTCATCAGGGAATCTAGTATAATAAATTGTATGAATAAAGAAAAGATACTTGTAGGACTCAGTGGCGGTGTCGATTCCGCCGTTGCTGCCTATTTATTGAAAGAACAAGGCTATGATGTAACTTGCTGTTTTATGCGTAACTGGGATGCTCTAACAAATAACGATATTCAGGGAAATCCTACCATTATGGACGATACCTGCCCCCAGGAACAAGATTACATGGATGCAAAGGCAGTCGCAGAACATCTGGGACTCCCTTTATTGCGAGTTGATTTCATTAAGGAGTATTGGGATTATGTTTTTCAAACTTTTTTGAATGAATACGAAAAAGGACGCACTCCCAATCCCGACATCCTATGCAACAAATATATCAAGTTTGATGCATTCTTTGACTATGCCATGGAGAACGGGTTTGATAAGGTCGCAACCGGTCACTATTGTTCAAATGAAAAAGACAATGACTACACATATTTGACCCGAGCAGCGGATCAGAACAAAGATCAGACATATTTTCTATGCCAAATCAGTGAAAAAGCTCTGGCAAAAACCATATTCCCTTTAGGAAAACTTACAAAACCAGAAGTACGAAAGATTGCTTTGGAACTGGATCTGGAAAGCGTTGCCACAAAAAAGGACAGCACGGGGATCTGTTTTATTGGAGAACGTAATTTCAGACAGTTTTTAAGCAATTATCTTCCTAATAAAGAGGGCGATATCGTAGATATCGATACAGGAAAAACCATAGCCCGTCATATCGGCGTGCTCTATTATACCATTGGACAAAGAAAAGGATTAAATATCGATCATGAAAAAGGTCCCTGGTTTGTGTGCGGAAAAGATGTTAAGAAAAATATTTTATTTGTCTGCCGGCAGGATCATAAAGAATGGTTATATTCCAATAAATGCATTGTCAAAGGGATCAACTGGCTTGTTCCTGACGTCCATGAGATTCCTGAATCCTGTACGTGTAAATTTCGCTATCGACAGCCGGATCAAGATATAAAGATTCTATCGATTGACCACGACACTGCTGTTGTAGCCTACCCGCAAAAAATCGCATCCGTAACGATCGGACAAGAGGCCGTATTCTACCATGGCCATCGCTGTCTGGGAGGCGGCGTCATTGAACAAGTCTTCATCGATGAGGAAGATCTGAATGAAAAGATCTTAAATACTTATAAGGAGAAATGCTGTGGATGACATAGTTCTGCAAGCCAGTCTTGATTTTATCATCTTTGAAAATGCATCGACCCACTATGTTGTGGGTTCTTTTTCTGAGACCGAAAATTATCACACATTCATAGCGGCCGGAAACATGAAAGATCCTTTAGAGGACCAGGAATATGAACTGACGGGGCGATACATAGAACACCCACGTTATGGAACTCAGTTTCAGATTCAATCTGCGCGAAAGATTCTGCCTCGAAAAGAATATTCGATCCTACACTTTTTGACAAGTGACACCTTCCCTACAATTGGTAAAAAAACAGCACAAACCATTTACGATGTATTGGGTGAGGACTGTCTTTTAAAAATCAAGGACGACCCGGATTGTCTTCATACGGTTCCTGGTTTGAATCCGAAAAAAATCGATATTTTAATTCAAGGAATCCAACAATTCGACGGTTTTAATGAAACCTATGTCAAACTCATGGAATATGGATTGGACTTTAAAAAAATCGAACTATTGGAAAAAAACTATGAAGATATATTTGAAGTTCTCAACGAAAATTGTTTTAGACCTTATTATGAGATTTATGGTTTTGGATATCGATCCAGCTTAAAAATCGCTGATGGTCTTAACATGAATCTCCATGACATACGACGCATGGAAGCCTATGTTTATGAATTAGCCCGTCAAATGACGATGCAAAGCGGAAACACCTATATTCATCAAATGAGTCTACAACAAAGAATCCCAAACTGTCCGCCTGATTTATTGAATGAGATACTGCAACGATTAAGTCAGAATGAGAGTCTGCACATCGATGAGGACAGAATCTATTCATTTGGTCTGTACCAGGAAGAAATTGAGATTGCCAAAAGGCTTTCTCATCATACGTTTCGAGTGGAACCAGTTCATGAAAACGAACTTTTAAAAAAAATAAAAGACATTGAATTTGCCAACTGTATCCATTATGATTCACAGCAAATCGAGGCCATCAAAACATTCTTTAAATCCAGTATCTGTATATTGAATGGGGGTCCCGGGACCGGTAAAACGACCACGGTAAAAGCCATTTTGGAATTATTGAAAGCCTTCTATCCGGAAATGAAGATACAGTTATGTGCTCCAACCGGACGAGCCAGCAAGCGATTAAGTCAGCTTGCACTGGCTGATAGTAAGACGATCCATTCGCTCTTGAAATGGAATAAAGACGACAACACGTTTGGAATCAATGAAGAGGAACCACTAGACGTTGATACATTGATCATCGATGAGTTCAGTATGGTTGACACTCACTTGTTTGCCAGTTTATTAAAAGCTTTGCCCGATCATGTCCGCCTGCTCTTGATTGGAGATGAAGACCAGCTGGAAAGTGTGGGTCCCGGAAAAGTATTCCAGGATTTGATCTCAAGCAAGGTTTTCCCTATGATTCATTTAAATAAGATCTTTCGTCAAAAGAATGGATCCGGTATCGTAGCTCTGGCAAGAAGTATTCGTGAAGAATTGCCTTGCCAGTATATTGATGGTGTCGAATTCTTAGAAAGAAACACAGATTCTATACTGGAAACAATCAAAACGATCACAAAGGACAAGGATCCACAGGATTTTCAAATTCTGTGTCCGATGTATAAAGGCGCTGCCGGAATCGATAAGATCAACGAAACAATGCAGGAACAATTAAATCCTTCGAGTGCTTTAAAAAACGAACTAAAAACGGGTACGACGATCTTTCGTGAAGAAGATAAGGTAATGCTCTTAAAAAACCTGCCTGAGGAAGATGTCTATAATGGAGATATAGGTACGATCGTTTCGATCGAGAATCTAAATAAAAAGTCACAATGTATCAGTGTTGATTTTGGAAATCGGATCGTAGATTTTACTATGGATTTCCTTTACTACCTGACTCATGCATACTGCGTGAGTGTACACAAAGCACAAGGCAGTGAATACGACCAGGTTCTTTGCATCGTCGATAGAAATTCTTTGCATATGCTGGAAAAACGATTGTTGTATACGGCCATCTCTAGAGCTAAAAAAGAGCTGTACATTATTGGACAAAAAGATGTATTTGAAAAACAGATTCGTTTAAAAACAAGACATGTACGTGAAACAACATTGAAACAAAGATTGCTCGATTATACAAAAAAAGAAGATAAATAAAATCTTCTTTTTTTATTGATTCTTTTTTGATTTATGAAAGAGATTTACGATCCCTCTTTTTAATACAGTAAAGAAGCCGAGCGACTGAACCATTTTCTCTTCTGGCATATGATTACGAATCGCACGTAGAAGCATTTTATTGTTTCTCCCGGCCGAAAAAGAAAAACTTCCGTCTTTTTTAGTAAAAATCGCAAACCGATTGATATATTTTTTAAAATAGACCGAAGCCGCTAAATAATCGACTTCTTCCCAGGGGATCTGAATGTAATCCTCTACTTTGCGATCATTATAATATTCAAAAGCCTTATCCCCTATCATGATCTTTCCGGTACTGGATAAACCAAGATAAGAAGAACCTTTTACTGTTAACTCAACTTTTGTATTCATTGACTGAACCATAAAATCACCTCTCATAAAGAATAAAGAGCCCAGCCAAAAGCCAGGCTCTCTGTTTGTGTAATCCTCTTTTTACATGAAGTTGCACAGTACACCAATGATACCAACAATGAACAATCCAATGATGATAACGATTGGAGATACGTTTTTCTTTAACAACCAGCAGATGAATAATGTTAAACATACAGCTAACAGACCTGGAGTTAAAGAGTTTAAGTTGTCCTGCAATGTAGTTGATCTTGTATCATACAAAGATTTTCCACCGTCGTACTGAACCAAGATGTCACGCAAAGATTCTCCTGAACCATCGAAAGTGCTGAAATCGATGATGTTTACTTCGTCATTAGCAACCGTAGATACAACTGGTGTTAATGTGATACTTACCCAACGTTGAACCAGGGCACCGATAACGAACATACCTAAGATACTAGCACCTTGTGTGATCTTACCAAGTAAGCCACCAGACAAGTCCTGTGTAATTGATGTACCAACTTTGTATCCAAATTCCTGTGTATACCACATGAAACCATAACGGATCACGTTCCACAATACGAAGAACAGGATTGGTCCCAAGATATTTCCGCTCATTGCGAAAGAAGCACCTAATGCACCTAAAATTGGACGCATTGTAAACCAGAATGCAGGGTCACCGACACCGGCCAAAGGACCCATCATACCAACTTTAACACCCTGAATTGCGACATCATCGATTGGTGCTCCATTAGCACGTTCTTCTTCCATAGCCAGAGTAACACCCATAACTGGTGAAGAAACATAAGGATGTGTGTTATAGAATTCCATATGACGCTTTAAAGCGGCAATCTGATCTTCTTTGTTAGGATAAAGTTTTTTGATAGCAGGAATGATGGAATAACACCAACCACCATTTTGCATACGTTCATAGTTCCAAGATCCTTGAAGGAACTGATGACGCCAACAAACTGCCATACGATCTTTTTTAGATAAAACAATTTTTTCAGCCATTATAATTCCTCCTCTCGATCCTAGTAATCATTCAGGATATCCCCTAATGGATCTCCTGTATTAGAAGCAGAACCAGCTGATCCACCACTTTCTTTCAAAGTTAAGTAAATCAATGCAAGAGCTACACCGATTACACCTAAACCGATCAAAGTCAGTTCCTGGATACAAGCAACTGTGAAACCAAGTGCGAAGAATGGCCAAGTTTCTTTGGTAGCCATCATGTTGATAACCATGGCATAACCTACGGCAGCAACCATACCACCACCAACAGTCATACCATCAGACAACCATGCCGGCATTGCCTGTAATGCAGCCGTTACTACATCACTTGGAACGAAACACAAGATAGCTGCTGGGATTGCAATACGAGCACCCTGCATAGCAATGGCGATATACTGCCAGATTTCGATAGTTTTGAAGCTGCCTTTTTCCGCTCCACCATCCATGATGTGAACGATAGGGATTGCCAAAGTACGGCAGATCATGGTTAAGAACAAACCAGCTACTGACAAAGGAACAGCAACCGCAATGGAAGTAGAAATTACAGATTCAGAAGCTGTTGCTCCATCCAAACCTAATACCATGATAATTGCGGAAGCAACCGACGCCAAAGCGGCATCTGGTGCAACTGCAGCACCAACGTTGGCCCAACCAAGAGCCATCAACTGTAAGTTACCAGCAAGCATGATTCCTTCTGTAAGGTGCCCGCTGACTAAACCGATCAATGTACATGCAACCAGTGGCTGATGGAACTGGAATTCATCCAAAATCCCTTCCATACCAGCTAAGAAGGCTACAATGACAATTAGAAGTACGGTAATAATATTCATATTTAACCTCCAAAATAATCAATTTTACGCTAACTCAGCTTCTGCTTTTTTAAGAATTGAATCCATATCTTCAGGGCTGTCTCCAGGCACTTTACGAACGTCAAACTTAACTCCTAAATTTTCAAGTTCACGCATTGTCTGAATGTCGTCTTTGTCAAATGCCAAAGCTTTTGTAACAGCAACTTTTCCCTGAGAATGAGCCATAGAACCAACGTTCAATGTTTTTACATCCACTCCGCCTTTGATTGCTTTTAAAGCGTCCTGCGGTGTTTCAAATAACAACATTGCCTTAGTCGCTCCAAAACGAGGATCCTTGGCAACCTGGATCATCTTGTTGATCGGAACAACATGGGCTTTTACTCCTGGAGGAGCTGCCTGCATGATCATGTTCTTACGTAAGTCATCGTGAGCAACGTTATCGCTGACAACAATGATACGATCCGGAGAAGTTGTCTTTGTCCATGTAGTAGCAACCTGTCCATGAAGCAGACGAGTGTCGATTCGAGCAAGTACGTACTTGATATGTCCATCACCAAGAACCGTTCCTTCAGGAATCGCACCTTGAGGAGCTGGCGCTGCCTGAGCGGCCTTCTCTTCTTTAGGTTCAAGTTCTTCAGGCTGGATGCGCACACCTTCTTTTGCCGTAGTCGCAATGTGTGCTGCAATTTCGTGAGCAGTGTTCATGCTCATACGAGATGCATAGGCTTCAATCAGCATAGGTAAATTCAATCCAGTAACGATAGCCCAGCTATCATGACCGTCTTTCATTGTGCTGGCCTGATTGAAAGGTGTTCCACCCCAAAGGTCAACCAGAAATAAAACTTCATTCTGGTCTTCGAAAGAAGCTACTGCCTCTTCCATTTTTGCGCGAATGTCTTGAGGGCCTTCACTTGGTTTCAAGATACAAGGTTTTACATTTGCCTGATCTCCAAAGATCATTGATCCTGACTGGAAGATACCTTCTGCAAATTCCCCATGACTCGCAAGGATAATTCCTACCATACTAACCTCCTAACTATTGATCACAATGTGATCATGTCGTAAACCAACAAATAAGAGTTGATCCACAGAAAAACGAATCATTCAATACAGATTTATTATTTTGCGTATTACATCTTATAAGTGGTACAACATTCTCTCTTATTTTATAAAAAATCGATAAGGCTTTCAAGAACTTTTCCCAAAATTTCCCATAATTTATGTTTTAATATCCTTAAATTACACATAATTCAAAGCTCTCATGCTATAATTCTTTTATGAGTTTTATACTGATGAACAAAAACAAAGATTCACTGATCCTTGGAGCGGATACTCAGCTTACTTTTGATAATGGATTTAAGATGACAACACATAAAATTATATTCAACGAGCAGTACAGAATTTGTTTTGCGTTCTGTGGCGATATTGCTTATCGGCGATTGAATGAAAATACATTTCAGTATCTTGAGTCGATATTATATGATGCCATGCATAAATATCGTGAGATGCCCTATTCGGCTTTCTATTACTGGCTAAAACAAAATATTTACAGCTTTTTATATGAAATGCCCACGATACTCAATAAATACATTCAGGTAATGCTCATAACATGGGAAGAAAAAATCCATTTTGATACCTTGTTTGTATCCATGTGGTTACCAAAAAAAGAATTGTGTTATGATCCTATGCTGCATAAAGATTCTTATGCAGCGGGAAACAGTTCTCAAATCTACAATAAAGAAAACGAAAAGGCCGATTATCAAGATCAAAGTACCAAACAATTGTATAAGCGCGTCTTAAAGACACTGCATAATAAAATCAATGACGCGTCTCTTCCTACGATTGGGGGAACCGCAGAATGGATATGCATACAAAAAGACGGCAGTATTTATACCAACATTAAATAAAAAAATCGGCTTAGCCGATTCCTCTGACAACATAAATATGATCGTTATGAAGCTGCACAAATTCAAATACTTTTTGAAACACTAAAATATCATCGGATAAGGTGTCATTTTGTCTTATTTCGACAATCCTATCTTCGTTTATATCCAACAGTTTTTTTTCAAAATCTTCTACAGAATGAATTTGATTTCTTTGAAAAGAAAACTTCTGACAAAGATCATCCAAAGCTTCATCAACATGATGATAGTCATTCAACACAATTGAAATTTTTTCCATATGAGTCCTTTCTAATCCGTTAAACGGAATTAAATAATATTTCCTATTCGTTTGATCCTTCATGAAGAATCGTTTTGTGGAAACATTCAATGACTTTCGTTAGAATTCGACGCAAGTTTTCACAATCTTCCGGACCTAATTCATCCAAAAATTGAGAGAGAGCTTCCATATGCTCATTCCATTTCATCAATAATTTGTCCCTGATTTCATCTGCGATCTGAATGTATACGGTTCTTCGATCTTCCTGGGATCGTACCCTGGTCACCCATCCGTTCTTTTCATATCCGCTGATGATTTGACTGGCTGCTGCCGGTGTTACTCTTAAACTCCGAGCCAGATCCGACATCGTAATCATATGTTTCTCATTGGCTTTAAAAATATAAATAAGAATACTAAGATCCCTTGTTCGAAAACCTTTGATAGGTTCCTTTGTCTGTCGGGCAAATTCCATAAGAGAAAGAAGCGACTGATTGATCAAATCTAAAGTTTCTTGTTTGGACATAGCTGGTTCCTTTCATTAAGTACCTAAATCATTAAGTATATTAATTATATCATTCTTTTAAAGAATATCAAAGAAAAAAGAGAATCGGGTTGATTCTCTTATTTCAATTTATTCAAAACTTCCTGAAGATTTGATTGCGTCAATGCCAGTTTTTCTTTGTAGCCCTCCAGTTTTTCTTTTTCCTGCTCCACTTTAGAAGCTGGTGCTTTGGAAACAAAGTTTGGATTGTCCAACATACCCTGTGCCCTTTTGATTTCAGAATTTAAATGCTCAATTTCCTTTTCCAATCGAGCTTTTTCTTCGTTAAGATCCACCAGATCTCCCATACGGACCCGTAATACCGCTTTGTCCAGAGCTCGGGATAGAATGTCTTCTCCTTCAATGATTTCAAAAGAAACATGACACATTCGATCGATCATATTTTTTGCATCTTCATTTAACGTTAAAGGTTTGCCTTGTTCATCCACCACGGAAATCGCCAGTGTTTCCGATGGTTTCATATTGTATTCCTGCTTGATTTCACGAACTTTTTTGATAATCGACAAAGATAGATCCACTAAATCGTTTTCTTTATCTTGAACAGAAAATGCGACTTTTTGAGCCCATGTTTCTACATTGATACTTGTTTTGTCATGCGGCAATGATAAATAAATCTCTTCGGTCACAAAAGGCATGAATGGATGCAGTAATTTACAAATGTTGATAAGGACTGTGTAAAGAACTGCTTTGGCCGACTCGACGGTCTGAGGATTCTGACTATACAAGCTGGCTTTGCTCAGTTCAATATACCAGCTGCAGAAATCATCCCAGACAAAGTTATACAATTCATTCCCTACCATCGCAAATTCATAACGGTCCATGTTCATCGTTACATGATCAATAACACGGTTCATACGACCCAGAATCCATTTATCGATCCATGTCAACTGATTCAAATCTAAAGAAGGTTTAGTATCCTGAATCTGCATTTTAACAAAACGAGCGGCATTCCATATCTTATTGATGAAATTCCAGGAAGCATCCATCTTTTTGTCATCAAAGCGCAAATCCAATCCCGGTGTCGAATTGGTCGTCAGGAAGAAACGGAGGGCATCGGCCCCTTTATCCTGGATCACATCCATTGGGTCAATTCCATTTCCCAGTGATTTTGACATTTTTCTTCCTTGAGAGTCTCTGACCAGCCCATGGATCAAAACATCCTTGAATGGACGGTTGTGCATACAGTAGCGCGTTTGGAAAGCCATACGGGCAACCCAGAAGAATATAATGTCATATCCTGTAACCAGGCAATCATTTGGGAAATAGCGTTGAAGATCTTCTGTCTTTTCGGGCCATCCCAAAGTAGAAAACGGCCACAAAGCACTGGAGAACCATGTATCCAAAACATCTTCATCTTGGGTCCAGTTTTCAATATCTTCAGGATCTTCCATCCCTACATAGATTTCTCCTGTCGTATTGTTGGTCCAGGCTGGAATTCTATGTCCCCACCAAAGCTGACGGGAAATACACCAGTCTTCAATATTCTCCAACCACTGCTCAAAAGTTTTTTCAAAACGAGAAGGAACAAAAGAGATTTTCTGATCTTCGATTTTCTGATTATCCAACACTTCCTGAGCCAACGGTTTCATTTTGACAAACCATTGTTTACTTAAATACGGTTCTACAATAACTCCCGTTCTTTGAGAATGTCCCACTGGATGAACATGGTCTTCAATGTGATCCACGATTCCATTCTTTTCAAAATCTTTGACCAAAGCTTCACGACATTCAAAACGATCCATACCCGCATACTTATGTGCCATTTCATTCATGGTTCCATCAGGATTCATGCAAATCGGCATAGGAAGATCATACTTTTTTGCCAACATAAAGTCGTTTGGATCGTGAGCTGGCGTACATTTCATGACCGCTGTTCCAAAGTCCATGTCAATATAATCATCTGCCATGATAGGAAGTTCTTCCCCATTGGCGGGGTTGATGGCATGCATGCCCACAATATCTTTATAGCGCTGGTCATCAGGATGAACAAAAATAGCCTGATCGGCAAACATCGTTTCCGGACGCGTTGTGGCAATCACAAGTTCCTTCCCGGTTTCCACAACTTTATACTTAAAATAATACATATGGCCCGGAATTTCCTTATGCTCAACCTCAATATTGGATAGAGCCGTTTTTGCCTCAGGATCCCAGTTAATGATTCTCTCGCCCTGATAGATCAATCCTTCATTATAAAGATCTACAAAGACTTTACGGACCGCTTTAGAAAGTCCCTCATCCAGAGTAAAGCGTTCTCGTGAGTAATCTAAAGATAAACCCAATTTTGCCCATTGTTGACGAATGGTGGAAGCATATTCTTCTTTCCATTCCCAGGCACGATCCAAAAATTTTTCGCGGCCGATATCATATCGGGATATTCCTTCTTCTTTTAAACGAGCATCCACCTTGGCCTGGGTAGCGATTCCGGCATGATCCATTCCTGCAACCCATAAAACATCATATCCTTGAAGTCTTTTATAACGGCAGATGATGTCCTGTAACGTTGTATCCCATGCATGACCTAAATGAAGTTTTCCTGTTACATTAGGCGGAGGAATCACAATACAATATGGCTTTTTCGTCATATCTCCGGCCGTAAAATAACCTTTTGAGATCCAATCTGTATACTTGTTTTCCTCAACTTTTAAATGATCATATTTGGGTGCCATTTCTTTTCCCATTCTCATATCCTCCTTCATAAAAAAAACGCATCCCATTAGGACGCGTTTAACGTGGTACCACCTAAATTCGTATGAAAACATACCTCATTACACATAACGCTGTGCCGGCGTGATCTTCTACTCAATTCAAAGTCCTGCTCCTAGACTACCTTCATTTCCGTTCCAGACTCTTTTTCACCAGCCAAGAGCTCTCTAAACTTTTCCGAAAACTACTCCTTCTATTCTACGCATTTATGTTTATAGTTTAGGGGAAAGCAATTTAAATTTCAAGTGTTAAATCAAGATCTGGTAAAAACAAGTCACAAAAAGTAAAAAAGCGCTGGAAGCAATCACTGCATCTAGAGACAGTTCAAATGTACCTAAAAAGCAAATAATTCCAACCAGTAAAAAAGTAAAAGAAAAAATTTCCAAACGAATCTTTTTACTGGAAGCTATAAACATGGAGATAACATAAAAGATCAAACTGAGCGCAACGCATAAATAACCTGAAACATATAACATAGTCTTACCTCTTATATTCATCATACAGAGTATTTGTTTCAGGTGTTTCAAAGGTTTGTTAAAAGAAGGTAAAAGAAAAGCCCGCAAAATGCGGGCAATATTCTTATTGTTCTACTTTAGATTTTACGTAGTCCAATACTTGATCTGCAGTTTCTTTATTCAAACATTCCTGAGCAAGATCTTTCATTTCTTCATAGCTCAAAGATTTTACAACTTTACGAGCTTTCAAGATCTGAGTAGCACTCATTGAGAATTCATCCAATCCCAAACCTAATAAAATTGGAACAGCGTTCGGTTCACCGGCCATGGCACCGCACATACCAGCCCATTTTCCTTGAGAATGAGCTCCTTTGATCGTATTAGCGATCAAGCGAAGCACACTTGGGTTAAACGGCTGATACAGGTAAGATACATGTTCAGACATACGGTCAGCCGCCATTGAATACTGAATCAAGTCGTTGGTTCCGATTGAGAAGAAATCTGCATACTTAGCGAATTGATCGGCTAATACAGCAGCTGCTGGAATTTCAACCATCATACCTACTTCGATGTTATCGGCAACGGCAATACCTTCGTTGATCAATTCTTGTTTAACATCTTCATAGATTGCCTTGGCATCACAGAATTCTTTGACCGTTGCGATCATTGGGAACATGATACAAAGTTTACCATAGACAGAAGCACGGCATAATGCACGAAGCTGTGTACGGAAGATATCGGTTTCTTTCAAGCACAGACGAATTGCACGATATCCCAAGAATGGATTCATTTCCTGCGGGAATTCATAATAGGATAAATGTTTGTCCCCTCCAATATCAAGGGTACGAACTACAACACGTTTACCTTGCATTCCTTCAAGCACTTGTTTATAAGCTTCAAACTGTTCATCTTCCGTTGGGAAATGATCGGAATCCATATAAAGGAATTCTGTACGGAAAAGACCTACACCTTCTCCCCCGTTTTTCAATACACCTTCAACATCTTTGAATCCACCGATGTTTCCAGCCAATTCAACTTCATGTCCATCCTTAGTCACTGATTTTTCAGTTACAAGAACTTTTAATTCTTCTTTTTCTTTTGCGTAAGCTTCAGCCTTTGCCTGGAAAGCTTTCACTGTTTCTTCATCTGGATTGACAACGACCACTCCGTCCAAAGCATCCAGTGCCAAAACATCGCCTGTTTTAACAGCATCAAGAACGCCAGGGCATCCTACAACAGCAGGAATTTCCAATGAGTTGGCCATGATGGCTGAATGTGAGGTCTTTCCACCGATTTCGGTCGCAAAACCTTTTACATACTCGTTAAGCTGAGCCGTATCACTTGGTGTCAAATCATGAGCAACGATAATTGAATCTTCATCAATGCTTGTAAGATCTGGGATCGTTAATCCCAGAAGGTTACATTTCAAACGGAACGTAACATCTTTTACATCGGCGGCTCTTTCACGGAAATAGTCATTATCCATGCTTTCAAACATTTCAACCATTTGATTGGCAACAACATCCGTAGCGTATTCAGCATTTACAGAATCATTTTCAATCATGGCTTTGATCTGTCCTGCTAATTCAGGGTCACCTGCCATCATCAAATGTGCATCAAAGACAGCCAGTTCTTCTTCGCTTAAACGTTTAGCCGCTCTTTCTTTTACACCTTCAATATCCTTTTTTGTTTTTTCCAGGGCTGCATCAAATTTTTGAACTTCTTCCTGTGCATTTCCCTGCTTCTTCTCAATCACAACATTTGGTGTTTCCAGTTTGTACACTTTCGCAACGGATACACCAGCACTTGCCGCAATACCTTTTAACATGATTCAATCCTCCTATAATTCTAAGCATCCCTGCTTATATTCTCGAACAAATTTTATCACTTTTGATGATAATTTACAATTTTTATAAGCGGTTTCAATCCATAGAAACAAAATCACTTTCTTTTATACATTGTGTGATATAAGGAACATCTTTTTCATTGCTCAATGTACAATGAAAGTATAAAACTTCTTCCATTTTTTTCAAAATAGCTTCGGTGAAGATCAATCCCTCTTCATTGAAAGTTTTTAACCATAAGGACTTCCCCTGATAGTTAACGGGTTCTATGGATTCCAGTTCTTCTCCATAAGAAAGGATCGATGGATCTTTCGATGCCTGAATCAAATAATCCCATTCATGTTCCTGTGTTCTTGGCGACATCAAACACAAAGACTGCGTGCTTGGATCATAGCCTCTTTCACAGGCTCCCAAAGCTACCACTTTGACATTTTCAAATAAATGATAAACTTCCTGTAAACGATACTGAAATACTTCCTGTTCCATTTCTTTGGCATCTTTCAATCGATCTTGGCGATCCAGTATCGAGATATATTCCTTGTAGATCTTAACAGGAAGAGTCAACTTTGGATCTTTTTCATGCGCGATTTCTAAATAATCACAAATCGTATTAGCCATTTTGATAGTGTGATCATTCATTAAGATATAAGGTCCATATCCTTCCTTGGCTAATAGAGTCAACGCTGCATTTTTATAATAAAATCCATCCATGTCCCATTGGTTCCACACATAAAACTGATCCATCAATTCGTGCGGTTCTAAATCAATAAATTCTTTTTTATCAATATACCCAATCGGTGTGGCAATTTGATTTTCTTTTTCCATCGGTAAAAAATAGGTAGAATCGTATAAGTAGTTTTTATAAAAAACGGGTTCTCTTCGTACAAGGTTCCCTCGAAGATATTCAAGTTCATCTTCGTAAAGATGGTGAAGACGATGAAAGTTTCCATCTTTATCAAATTCAAGATCATCAATTAACTCAAACTCGCCGTCCAATTCCTCCTGAACATCCATAAAGATATCCACACAAAAGGCATGAAATCCTGCACCGGCATGGCGAGTATTCGCCGTTAAAATAACATCTCGATCTTCTTCATAAACAAGGATCTTCCCCTGCGGACAGACATCCATTTCAACCACATCTTTTCGTTCTTCAATTTGAACATTTTCGCGGTGCGCAATGGCACCTAAAACTTGATATAGTTCATCTTTTTCTTTCTGATTTCTATCTTTGCAGATCAATTGTACGTACATGGAATATCACTCCTATTCAAACAATATAATTATATCAATGCCGTCAAGAAATGTGATATAATGTGAAGCATGAATCAATGTGCAAAGAATTGGAAAGACTATGAAGTCTTAGATACTGGAAACAAAGAAAAACTAGAGCGATGGAATTCCATCATTCTCAGAAGACCTGATCCTGTTTGTGTCTGGCCAATCGATGACTCGAATCCCGATTGGAACAAGGCAGATGCAATCTATCATCGTTCAAAAAGCGGCGGCGGTCATTGGCAGGCGATCAAACCCATTAAAGAATTTTGGACGATTGGTTACAAGGGGTTGCGGTTCAAGATCTCTCCCACCGGTTTTAAACACACTGGTTTATTTCCGGAACAAGCGGCCAATTGGGACTTTATGATGGATACCATCCAAAACACCTCCCTTCCGGAATTTCGTGTTTTGAATTTGTTTGCCTATACCGGAGGAGCCACCATGGCTTGTGCAAAAGCCGGTGCTACCGAAGTCGTCCATGTTGATGCCAGCAAAGGTATGGTTCAATGGGCAAAAGAGAATATGCAACTATCTCATTTAGAAAATCATAAAATCCGCTTTATTGTGGATGATGTAGTGAAATTCGTAAAAAGAGAACAAAGACGCGGTCGTACTTATCATGCCATTATCTTAGACCCGCCCAGCTATGGTCGCGGTCCTAAACAAGAGCTCTGGAAACTGGAAGATCAAATCTATGAGCTTTTGTTGGAATGCCAGAAATTGCTCGATAAGGATGCACAATTTTTGATTATCAATTGTTATACCACCGGGTTTACGATGTCCGCTTTGCATGAAATCTTAAAACGAACGATACAAAATAAAAATGGCGGACAGATCGAATGTGGAGAAAATCTTCTCCCTGTCAGCCATAATCAAGGCGTTCTTCCTTGCGGAATCTTTGGACGTTGGACTAGCGACTAAAAACATAGTCGCTTTTTTCTTTGATCGAATAGGTTGAAAAATAGAGTTCCTCCATCGGAATCCATTCCTTTAAAAAACGATTTATCAAAGATGGTGATCTCTTTTCTAAGCGAGCTTTTTGTAAGTCCTGCGAGATATCCAAATAAATCTTTAATGCATTCAGCTCTTCAAAAGCAGGATGATGACTATAACACCCTTCAATAATCAGAAAGGGTGTATATTCAAGATGTATTGGCTTTCGATATGTCTGTGTATGGCAATCAAAAGGACGAAGAAAAAGATCTTCCTTTTTTAGAAACGGTACAACTACTTCGCTATAAAAACGTTCGTGATCAATATTACCCCCTGGTGTACGTAAACGCTCTTTCGTTTTTAAAGAAGAGGGTAAAAAATAATCATCCATATGAATACAAGGGCATTCAAAAAAAGAAGATAGATAGCGAGCAGCCGTTGTTTTACCACTAGCACAAGGTCCGTCGATCATAACGATCTTTTGTTTTGAAAAAGCATTCAGACAAGCCTTAAATAACGAAAAATGATCCACATACTCTTTTCTAATCACTCTGTAATGGGGAGAATAATTCTCTTTAAAGATCTGACTGTGACTCACCGGCCCCCGATCGAAGAAGCCATATTTGGCCAGCGCCTGATCAAAGGCTCTGTGAGTATGTCTTGTCTTTGCGCTTTCTATCAATAGTTCGTTCCATAAGAGAAGGTCTTCTTCTTTCATTTCAATCAGAGGCATTCGTATATAGCCGTTGCCAATCTCCTGCATAGGAAAGGCCACAGCTTCTTTCCATTCTTTGATCAGACGATCATACGACTCTTCTTCATTAGTAACCATGTGACCATTGCCTAAACAAGATTGATAGATGAGCTTATAGAGATCCTGTCTGGTTCCTAAAGGATGTAATTCTTTTTCGTGATGAATTGCCTGTTCTAAATCCATAAAATAAATATAGTTCAAATTGGTTGAGATTTCCATAAAAAAAGACTTTCTGATTTGATAACAAACCAGAAAATCTCTAAAATCAACTATTCGACATCGAACACAGAAAGTACAACACCATCGTATGTGTCATTGATAAAATCAACCGTTTTTTGTGTTTCTAGAACATCTAACAAGTCCTTGATTTTCTGTGAATCTTTATCTTCTTTTCGAACAGCTATCACATTTGCGAACTCATCAG
>NZ_CALVGO010000003.1 GCF_944327125.1 uncultured Faecalicoccus sp. | reverse complement strand
GGAAAGAATGGATTTTGCGATGCCTGTTTCAGCGGCAATTACCCGACGAAGATCCCGAAGGATACACGAAAAGATCGTTTTGAACAAAGATTGTCGGAAATCAAGGGCATCCATAGATAGAAAGATAGTCAAGATTTCAAGCAACATTTTGTAAGGATCATTTAGAAACGAACCGTAAAGTTTGGATACAATCTAAGCGGTTCGTTTTTCTTTTATCATAAATTGTTCAATGATAGAATATCTTAAAGACTTGGGAGATCCATAACACAAAGGATTTGTATAAGCGGATGCCCATTCCAGGATGTACTGGGAACCAGAAAATAAAGTTTTTGAAAGGAAGTTTTGCCATGACGAGAAAAAATATGCGTTCTTTTCTGTTGATTCTTTGTTTATGCATAGGATTGAATCTTACAGGATGTCAAGATGATCGCATCTATTCCAAAGAAGAGAACTGGGCTTATTTGGAAACCGATGTTTCAAATCCGGAGGCGGATATCTTCTTTATCTGTCCTTCGGTTTATAGCGGGGACGAAGATTCTTACAACATGTCATTCGAAGATGCCCAGACCAAAGAAAGTTTTGTGGGAGCCATCAATATGGAAAAAGACATTTATGATGATGAAGATACGCGCTTCTTTGCCCCTTTCTACCAACAAATCGGACTGAATGTTTATGAAATGACACCGCAGGAAAGAGAACCGTATTTAGAGATTGCGTATCAAGATGTAAAAGAAGCCTTTCTATATTATCTGGAACACTACAATCAGAATCATCCTATTGTCTTGGCCGGATTCTCACAGGGAGCCGATATGTGCATACGGCTGTTAAAAGATGTTTTTGATGATCCTTCTGTCCAGGAACTTTTGGTCGCTTGTTATGCCATCGGCTGGCAAATCACGGAAGAAGATCTGGAAAACTATCCGCAATTAAAAATGGCACAAAAGGAAACCGATACCGGCGTGATCATCTCTTTTAACAGTGAAGCCGAGTTTATTGAGGATTCCTTGATGATCCCAAAAGGAACGCGCTCTTATGCCATTAATCCGTTAAATTGGAAAACGGATAGTACGTTTGCCAATCGAAACTTGAATAAAGGTGCCTGTTTTACGGATTATGATGGACAGATCACACAGGAGATCCCGGTATTCACGGGTGCTTATATCGATGAAGAACGGGGAGCCTTAAAAATTACGGATGTAATGGCTAAAGACTATCCGGCCGGTCTTTCTATCTTTGAAGATGGGATCTATCATTTGTATGACTACCAGTTTTTCTATAGAAACTTACAGGAGAATGTGGATAAGCGAATCGATGCGTTTTTGGCTCTTTCTGCATAAAAAATAGGAATACCGTTTTTTTTGAAAATATAAAAGTAGAAATAAACAATCAAAAAAATGGAGGTGGGCCGAGTGAAAAAGGAATGGAAAAAGCTAGAAGGAGAGAAGAAAAGAGTTTTTAAAAAGATCTTAAATCGATTCTCTTTTACAGAACTAAACGAAGACTCTCGAAATCAGATCATAGATACAGTTTTTGCCAAGATCCAGAGTCAATCGGAAGACCTTCCGAAAACTTTTGATGATTATGAAACATTCTGTCAAAAGCTTAAAAAAACCGGCTTGCGGATGAATGCTCTGGAATGGATCTTGTTTGCCGGGGCGCTTTTATGGCTATGTGTCTTTTTAAGCCTTCTTTTTATGGCCCTGGCCGCTGTGTTTCAATGGGAAGGAATGACTGTTACAATGTTGATGACAGACGGATTTCAAATACAGCTCAAGAGTATCCTGGCTTCGATTTTTTCCTTGATCGTTTTCTTTTGGGTTAAGTATATCCTATGTGCCAGCGTCTTTCGATCGAATGGGATTCGATGGATCCCATGGGCTTGTTTTGTGGTGGTTTCAATAGTCTTGTTGCGATTTGTGCCCGATGTATCTTTTACGCTTCCGTTTTTCTGGTTTATTATTATCAGTTTGTTTGCGGTTTTGTGTATAGGTGCCTATAAGTATTATGGTCACTATCGCTATCGCGTCCATGGCAATTGATGAACCAGTCTTTTTCCGATGCGGTCAGCCAAAAAGATCTTGACGATATCGGGGATGACAAAAGGAAATACGCAAACCATCCATACATGAAAAAGGGAAGTAATATTCAAACTGATGGAATCGACAATACAAAACCAGAATGATCCGAAACTGTAACAGAGAAAAAGTCCAATCAGGCTAAACAATAAGAATCGATCCTTTTTGCCAGACCACAGTGAAAAAGTGGCCCACAGAAACAGGGAACTGATTAGAAATCCTAATAGATATCCGCCGGTAGGCCCCAGTAAAACGGAGATTCCTCCTTGAAAGTTGGAAAAAACAGGAAGGCCGAAAAGTCCGCATCCTATGTAACAAGATATATACAGGGTTCCATATTTTCCCCCAAACACATTATGGATCAGAAAGATCGCAAACGTCTGCATGGTGAAGGGAATCGTACAGGGAATCGAGATCCAGGAACAGATCGTCAATAAGGCAATCGCCAGACCGCCGTTAGAAATTGATTTGATTTTCATGATCGTTTCTCCATATGGAAACGATTATAATTTATTTTGACCATCAAATCAAATTGTTGAGAAAGAAAGGGTTTCAATTGACTTTTCCATAGAAACAAGGTATTTTGATACCGATGACACTAGAAGAACAAAAACAACATCAGGAGCGTACACAAAAGACCCGGCATACTCTCAATGAGCTGCTGGTCGGTCTTTTTAACTATATTCTCTATATTGAAGCCAACAACCTGAAACAAAAAGGTGTGGAACTTTCCATCAATGAAGTTCATATTCTGGAGAGCATCCAACGAGCCAGCTCGAATACGATGAGTCATATGGCACGCCGGCTGATGATCACTTCCGGTACCTTAACGATCAACGTATCGCGTCTGGAGAAAAAAGGGTATGTGGAAAGATATCCGGATGAAAAGGATCGCCGCATCGTGCGTATCCGCAACACCGAAAAAGCTTTGGATGTGTTAAAGATCCATGATGAGTTTCATAAAAACATGATCGACAAGGCCATTGGAGATCTGGGATTGGATGAAAATGAGGTCCTCAATGAAACCTTGGAGAATATTTTGGAATACTTCAGTGATGAGTATTCGGATCAAACAAAAGGAGCATAGAAATCTGCCAAAAATGGGCAGATTTTTTTATTTTAAAGAAAAAAATAATAATTTTGATATTCAAACTATTTACTTTGAGAGTCAAAATAACTATAATACCTTCGTTAGATGTTTTGATAATCAAAACAAATAGGAGGAAAATTATGTTTGAAGAAATCAAAAAAGTATTGGTCGATGCGATCAATGTCGATGAAGATGAAATTAAACCAGAGGCCAAATTGAACGACGATTTAGGAATCGATTCGCTGGCCGCCGTGGAATTGGCCCTGGAACTGGAAAATGAATTTGACATCCGTATTGAAGATGAAGAGCTGGCAAAGCTGGAAACCGTTCAAGATGTCATTGATATCATTGAAGCCAAAAAGAAATAAGTAGAAACAAACAGTGAGCTAAGTCATCTTGGCTCATTTTCAGTAAGAGGAGTGATGAGAATGGAAACTAAGCAAATCAGAGAAATTATTGAGATCTTTGAATCCAGCGGCCTTTCCCATATGGAATTGGAAGAAGGAAATTTAAGGATCCGTCTGGAAAAGCCTTCGAGTCCTGTCCAGGGAATCTCTGTTGCCCCAATCGTTCATGAACCGGCAAAAGAAACCGAAACGGCGCAATGTACGATAACTTCTCCTTTGGTAGGAACGTTCTACAAGGCAAAATCGCCAAAAGAGAAACCGTATGTCAATGTCGGGGACTTTGTTCATCGAGGCGATGTCGTGTGTATGGTGGAAGCCATGAAAACCATGAATGAGATCCAGGCAGATCAGGAAGGGATCATCAAGGCCGTTTGTGTGGAAGATGGTTCCATGGTGGAATATGGCCAACCGCTGTTTGTCTTAGGAGATCCAGAATGATTCGCCGGCTTTTGATTGCCAATCGTGGAGAAATCGCAGTGCGCATCATACGCGCCTGTAAAGAACTGGGGATCGAAACGGTGGTGGTGTATTCCTTGCCGGATAAAGAATCGCTGGCTGTCGAGCTGGCGGATCAAGCCGTATGCATTGGACCGGCTTTGGCAAAAGACAGCTATTTGAATATGGGTGTGATCCTGCAGGCCGCTTGTTCCACAGGCTGTGATGCGGTTCATCCCGGCTATGGCTTCTTGAGTGAAAACGCAAGATTTGCCCGTCTGGTCCAGGAATGCGATATGACATTTGTAGGGCCGAATCCCGAACTGATCAAAAAGATGGGAGATAAAACCGAGGCACGAAGGATTATGAAAGAAGCCGGGGTTCCTGTTGTGGAAGGCTGCGAAGATACGTTGTCTTCTTTTCAGGAAGCACAAGACAGAGCGCAATCCATTGGTTTTCCGGTCATCATCAAAGCCCGTTTGGGAGGCGGGGGACGCGGCATGCGGATCGCCTATCATAACGAAGAACTGGAAAGAGCCTATACCGAAGCCAGACAGGAAGCCAAAGCTTGTTTTGAAAACGACGAAGTCTATATGGAACGATACATTGAAAATCCCAAACACATCGAAGTTCAGATCCTGGGAGATCATTATGGACATGTGGTCCATCTTTATGAAAGAGATTGTTCGTTTCAGCGTAAAAACCAGAAGATGATCGAAGAGGCGCCTTGTACTTCGCTGAAGCCGGAAAATAGAGAACGATTGTTGAGGCAGGCTGTCAAGGCGGCACAGTCTATCCAATACGATTCCGTGGGAACCATGGAATTTCTGATGGACAAACAAGGCAAATTTTATTTTATGGAAATGAACACCCGGATCCAGGTAGAGCACCCGGTTACCGAAGCCATCACGGGCGTGGATCTGATCAAATGGCAGATCCGCATTGCCGCTGGACAGCGTTTGTCCTTGAATCAGGAAGATATCCATTGTCAGGGGCATGCGATGGAGTGCCGCATCAATGCCGAAGATGTGGCTCACGATTTTACCCCTTGCCCAGGGCCGATCTCTTTTATGCATGTTCCCGGGGGATTTGGCGTTAGAGTGGATACGGCCGTGTATAACGGATCGATGATATCGCCTTATTATGACTCAATGATCATGAAATTGATCGTTTGTGCGCCCAATCGGCTGGAGTGCATCAAAAAAATGCGGGCAAGTTTAGAAGAAACCATTGTCTCTGGCGTTAAGACCAATATTGAATTCAATTATTTGGCTTTGTATCAGAAAGAATTCATCGAAGGAAGCCATGATATTGGATATGTTCCTTTGTTGATGAAGAGGTTAAAAGAAAATGGAGAATTTATTTAAAGAAAGGAAAAGACGGCTGGACATTTTTCGTCAGTGGCGAAAAAAGCCAAAAGCGAAAGCTAAGGAGATCCCGGATCATGTCTTCATGACATGTGCGCATTGTCATGCCTCTGTGGCGGTTATGGATCTTGTGGAAAATCAGTATGTATGTCCTGTGTGCGACCATCCTTTTAAGATATCGGCCAGAGAAAGAATACGGCAGCTGATCGATGAACATACATTCAAGGAAACCAATGCGAAAATGATCAGTATCGACCCGGATCACTTTCCCGGATACCGTTCTAAGCTGGAAAATCTTCAAAAAAAGACAGGGATGAAAGAAGCCGTGATCACCGGTGTAGGAAAAATAATGGGACATTCTTGTGTGATCGGGGTCATGGATTCCAATTTCTTCATGGGGAGCATGTCGGCAGCCGTCGGTGAGAAGATCACCTGCGCCATTGAACTGGCGACAAGAAAAAAACTTCCTCTCATTTTGTGCTGCACCAGCGGAGGGGCCCGGATGCAGGAAGGAATTCTCTCCCTGGTCCAGATGGCCAAAACTTCAGCGGCGATGAAGCGCCATAGCGATGCAGGCTTGTTGTCGATTACCGTTTTGACGCATCCGACCACCGGCGGCGTCAGTGCTAGCTTTGCGATGCTGGGAGATATCATCTTAAGCGAACCTTATGCTTTGGTTGGCTTTGCCGGGAAAAGAGTGATTGAAGATACGATCCATGAAAAGCTTCCCGATAATTTTCAGACGGCAGAATTTGTACTGGAAAAAGGATTTATTGACCGGATCGTACCGCGGAAAGATATGAAAAGAGAGTTAGGATGGCTGTTGTCATTCCATTGTCACAGGAGGACATCATGAATTTAAAAGAAGCACAGCAGCAGATCCATGAACTGAAGCTCCAACAGATGCAGCTGGATGAAAACGATCTGAACATGTGGTATCAGTACCAGAAACAAATCGAAACCATTGAAAAGGAAACAGAGATGACACCCTGGGATCATGTGGAACTGGTTCGTAGACCCGACCGTCCCAAGGCGCAGGATTATATCGATCTTCTTTTTGATGATTTTATGGAACTTCATGGCGATCGGCGGAGTTTAGACGATCCGGCCATGCGATGCGGACTGGCTCATTTTCATGGACTGCCGGTTACTGTAATCGCCCAATCGAAAGGAAAAACCGTAGAGGACAATCTTAAACAGCATTTCGGCATGCCTCAGCCCGAAGGCTATCGAAAGGCCCTTCGTCTTGCGAAACAGGCCGAAAAATTTCATCGGCCGGTTGTGACCTTTGTCGATACACCGGGAGCTTATCCGGGAAAAGAAGCCGAAGAAAAAGGACAGGCGCAGGCGATTGCGGAATGCTTGTATTCGTTTTCTTCTCTGGAAACACCGGTGATTTGTTTTGTGTTATCCGAAGGAGGAAGCGGGGGAGCCCTGGCCTTAAGCGTGGCCGATAAGATCTTTATGTTGGAATATGCCGTATATTCGATCTTATCGCCGGAAGGGTTTGCCTCCATATTATGGAAAGATGGAACGCGGGCCAAAGAGGCTTGCGAAGTGATGAAGATGACCAGCAAAGACCTGTTAGAGAAACATGTGATCGATGCGATCGTGAAAGAACCTTATGGCGGTGCGGCCTCCAATATACAAAGCGTTGTCGAGAAAATGGATGCATTACTGTCCAAGGCGTTGGAACAGACAAGCGCATTGAAAACAAGGACCTTGTTGGAAAAACGATATGAAAAATTCCGTCATTTAGGAGATGACTCATGGAAAATGTCAAAATAATCGGCTGTGGATATGCCCACGGCTCAAAATGCGTAACGAACGATGACCTGGGAAAGATCGTAGAAACCAGTGATGAATGGATACGCTCTCGGACCGGGATCGAACAACGGACCGTATCGGAAACGATGAATACCAGTGATCTGGCAATCCAGGCCGCCAAAATGGCGATTGAAAAAAGCGGTATAGATAAACATAAGATCTCTTTGATCCTTGTGGCCACCTGTACCCCTGATCATGTAACACCCTCTTGTGCCTGTCTGGTACAGGAAGCCCTGGGGCTGAATGACGATGCCGTTATGGCGTTCGATATCAATGCAGCCTGCAGCGGGTTTCTATACGCTTTACAGTGCGCCGCCAAGCTTCTGGATCAGGGGGTTGCCCTGGTCATAGGTGCGGAAACCTTGTCGAAGATCTTGGATTGGTCTGACCGCAATACTTGTGTTTTGTTTGGGGATGGAGCCGGAGCTGTTTTGATGGAAAGATCCCAGGATGGTTCTTATATGTCATTTTATGCCCGTTCCAAGGGAGACAAAGAACATGCCTTATTTTGCGATGGCCGCTCCCTGCAGCCTCATTTAAAAAATGTGGATGATCCTAAACCTTATCTGCATATGAATGGCAGAGAAGTCTTTCGTTTTGCGATACGATCCATGCCCGATGCCATAGAACACGTATTGGGAAAAGAGAGTATCGATTCGATCGATATGATCATTCCGCACCAGGCCAACATACGGATCCTGGAATACGTCAGCAGAAAGCTGGGGTTTCCCATGGAGAAAATGTTTATCAATTTGGATCGTTTTGGAAACACTTCAGCGGCCAGTGTGCCTCTGGCTCTGGGACAGGCATGGGAACAAAAAAAGATAAAAGAAAATATGAATCTGATCTTAGTGGGATTTGGTGCCGGTTTTACCTGGTCCGCCTGCAGGATCCATATCGAAGGAGGAAATCATCATGATGATCAATAAGATGTTGAATATAAAATACCCTATCTTTCAAGGCGCCATGGCCAATATCGCAACTCCGGAATTTGTGGCTGCCGTATCCGAAAGCGGGGCTTTAGGGATCCTGGGAACCGGGGCCATGAATGCCTCTCAGGTTGAAGCAGGGATCCAAAAAATCCGTTCTTTGACCGATAAGCCTTTTGGGGTCAATGTGATGCTGATGAATCCAGATACGGAGAAGATCATGGAAGTGATTGCCCAGAATAAAGTGCCGGTCGTGACCACAGGAGCCGGAAATCCTGGAAAATATATGGAGATGTTGAAGGCATCCGGGACAAAGATCTTTCCGGTTGTTGCCAGCGTCGCCCTGGCCATTCGCATGGAAAGAGCCGGCGCGGATGGAATCATTGCGGAAGGCACGGAAGCAGGAGGTCATGTAAATGAACAGACGACCATGACTTTATTGCCTCAGGTGGTTGATGCCGTACACATTCCGGTGATTGCCGCTGGAGGCATTGCGGAGGGAAGAGGCTTTAATGCGGCTTTATCCTTAGGCGCCTGCGGGGTCCAGGTAGGAACTTGTCTTCTGGTCAGTGAAGAGTGCCCGATCCATGAAAACTATAAACATGCGGTGTTAAAAGCGAAAGACACCGATACGGTCGTTACCGGAAGAACCTTGAACACCCCTGTTCGCATTCTGAAGAATTCCATGAGTCGAAAGTATCTGAAACTTGAAAAAGAAGGGGCCGATCCCATTGAAATGGAAAAGCTGACTTTAGGCGGACTCAGGAAAGCTGTATTTGACGGCGATATGCAGACAGGATCGGTCATGATGGGACAAGCAGCCGGGCTGTGTAAAGAGATCCAGCCTTTGGCAAGCATTTTTGAGGCAATGATCAATGATTCTTATCGGCAGCTTGAACAGCTCCAAAAGAAAATCGAGGAATTGAAATGTTAAAACCGGTACAAATCAAGGATAAGGTATTGGAAGTTCCTATTATTCAAGGCGGTATGGGAATCGGCGTTTCCTTGTCCGGATTGGCCAGCGCCGTTTTACAGGAAGGCGGTATGGGTGTGATCTCAGCGGCTATGCCGGGCTTTGATGAGCCCGATTTTGAAACGGATCCTTTGGCGGCCAATGTTCGTGTTTTAAAAAAAGAGATCCAGAAGGCCAGAACAATCAAACGCGGCCTTCTAGGCGTCAATGTTATGGTGGCTTCCCGAAATTATGGAACTTATGTCAAGGCGGCCATCGAGGCGGGCGCCGATTGTATTCTCTCCGGAGCCGGGCTTCCTTTGGAACTTCCCAAATATTGTGATGGAAAGGTATTGATGGCTCCTATTGTATCCAGCGGGAAAGCGTGCCGGCTTTTGTGCCGGGCCTGGGACAAACATTATCAAACCCTGCCGGACTTTATGGTCATTGAAGGACAAAAAGCCGGAGGGCATTTGGGCTTTAAAAAGAAAGAGCTGGAAGAGAATACGTTTCCTTCGCTGGAACAGATCTTAAAAGATGTCTTAACAGAACTTGTTTATTTTGAAGAAAAATATAAAAGAAAAATCCCGGTCTTTGTAGCCGGAGGCATCTTTACACACGAAGATATCCAATCGTTTATCCAGCTGGGAGCCAGCGGCGTGCAGATGGCAACGCGTTTTATTGCGACCAAAGAATGCGATGCGCATGAAAACTTTAAAAAAATGATCCTGAAGGCAAAAAAAGAAGACATCGTCTATGTCAAAAGCCCGGCAGGATTTCCCGGCCGTGCCATTCGTAACGAGTTTGTTCAAACCGTGGAAGCACAGCCGAATCGGTCGATTTCTCATTGTTTGGGATGCATTCTCTCCTGTACACCGGCCTCTACGCCGTACTGCATTTCCCGGGCCTTGATCAACGCTGTGAAAGGCGATACTCAAAATGGTTTATTTTTCTGTGGAACAAGCGCCGCAAGAATCAACGAGATCATAGATGTGCATACTTTGATGGAAAGTCTGAAAGGAAGGATGGAGTAAGATGAAAACCGCATTTTTATTTGCCGGGCAAGGCTCACAAATCGTCGGCATGGGAAAGGACTTTTATGAAAAATGTTCTGCCAGTAAGAGGCTGATGGATTCTTTGAATTGTGATTACGATATTCGAAAACTTTGTTTTGAAGGACCGCAGGAGATCCTTAACGATACGGCCTATGCCCAAAGTGCGATCGCCGCTGTCTCCTTGATGATCTTTGAAGGTGTGCGTGCCGCCGGTATCTTACCGGATGTCTGTGCCGGACTGTCGTTAGGAGAATATAGTGCGTTAAGCTGTGCCGGAGCCATGGATCCGCAGACTGTGATCGATATCGTTCGCCAAAGAGGGATCCTGATGGCAAACGCCTTGCCGGAAGGCACTACAGGAATGAGCGCTGTATTGGGGCTGGAAGCAGAAACCATTCTGGAAATCTGTCACGAGATAGAAAAAAAGGGAATGGTTCTTGAAATTGCCAATTACAACTGCCCGGGACAAATCGTGATTACCGGGCAAAAAGAAGCCTTAGAACAGGCAGAACCTTTGTTACTGGAAAAAGGGGCTCGGCGCGTGCTTCCTTTAAATGTGAGCGGGGCCTTCCATTCTTCCCTATTGACAAAAGCCAGTGAGCAGCTTGAAGACGTTTTAAAGAAAGCTAAGCTCTCCTTGCCTGGGATCAGCGTCTATCACAATGTGGACGCCCAGCCTGGAAACTATACGTCGATTCAGGAGTTGATCGAGATCTTGAAAAAACAGATTTGTCACAGCGTTCGTTTTGAACAAACGATTCGAAATATGATCATAGACGGTGTCGATACTTTTGTGGAGATCGGTCCGGGAAAAACTTTGTCAGGGTTTGTCCGCAAAGTGAATAAAGAGGTAAAAGTCTACACGATCAATACACATGAAGATCTGGAAAGGATGTCTCAAACATGGAACAAGTAAGAAAAACAGCACTGGTCACCGGGGCAGGAAAAGGAATTGGAAAGGCGATTGCTTTGGCTTTTGCCAAAGAAGGATATAATGTTGTGATCAATTATAACGGGTCGAAAGAAGCGGCGTTACAAGTAGAACAAGAAGCGCACTCCCTTGGCGTGCAGGCAATCACGGTACAGGCAGATGTCTGTCAAGAAGATCAGGTTGAAGCCATGGTCCATGAAGTCATGGAAACCTTTGGCCGGATCGATGTACTGGTCAACAATTCAGGCATCAATAAAGACGGCTTGTTGATTCGCATGTCCGCCGAAGATTTTCATAAGGTCATCGCCGTTAATTTGGAAGGTGCCTTTCATTGTTTGAAGCAGGTATCAAGGATCATGATGAAACAAAGAAGCGGATCGATCATCAATATGGCAAGTGTGGTTGGTCTGATCGGCAATGCCGGACAGGCCAACTATTCCGCCAGCAAGGCTGGAATCATAGGGCTGACAAAATCAGCGGCCCGTGAATTGGCGCTGCGTCATATTCGTGTCAATGCGATTGCTCCGGGTTTTATTGAGACCGATATGACAGCCCGGCTGAGTGAGAAAGACAAGACAAAAATGATGGAACAGATTCCACTCAAGACATTTGGCAAACCGGAGGATGTTGCCAATGTGTGTGTAGCCCTGGCCAGTGAAGCCTTTGGCTATGTAACAGGACAGGTGCTTCATGTCGATGGCGGCATGGTGATGTAGGAGGAAGTATGCGTAGAGTTGTGATTACCGGATTGGGAGCTGTATCTCCCATCGGAAATGATGTAGAAACGGTATGGAAAAGTATTGAAAATGGAGCCTGTGGGATCGGTTTGATCACACATTTTGATACATCCGATTACAAAGTAAAGCTGGCGGCGGAAGTCAAAGATCTGGATATGGAAGCTTATTTTTCCAAGCGAGATCTTAAATTCAACGATCGGTTTACCCAGTTTGCCCGCATTGCCGCCAAACAGGCCATGAACGATGCCGGCTGGGAATCAAAGCCGGAAGATGCCGCTCGCTTTGGCTGTATGATCGGATCGGGAATTGGTGGAATCGAATCGATTGAAACGGCGTCTCATACGTTGGCTCAAAAAGGAGCTTCTCGTGTTTCCCCATTCTTTATACCCATGGCTCTTGCCAATCTGGCAGCCGGACAGGTGGCCATTGACTGGGGGCTGGAAGGGGCGACTTCCTGTGTTGTCACCGCTTGTGCGGCAGGATCCAATGCGATAGGAGAGGCTTTTCACCGTATTCGCGAAAATCATGAAGACATCATGCTGGCAGGAGGAAGCGAAGCGGCCATTACCCCATTGGCGATGGCGGGTTTCCAATCGATGCGCGCCTTGCATACAGGGGCCGATCCCAATCGTGCCAGTATTCCCTTTGATCAGGCAAGAAGCGGCTTTGTGATGGGAGAAGGTGCCGGTATTCTGGTACTTGAAGAATATGAACACGCCAGGAAACGGCATGCCCGGATCTATGGCGAGATCGTAGGTTATGGTTCAAGCTGTGATGCGCATCATATTACGGCACCTTTAGAGGATGGCTCCGGTGGTGCCAGAGCGATGACTTGTGCCCTGCGGGATGCCGGGATATCACCGGAAGATATCGACTATATCAACGCGCATGGGACAAGTACAAATTTAAACGATAAAACAGAAACCAAAGCTGTCAAGGAAGCTTTCCAGGACCATGCGTATCAACTGGCGATGTCTTCTACCAAAGGAAATACCGGACATTTACTGGGGGCCAGCGGAGCCATAGAAGCCATTATCAGTATCAAGGCTTTGCAGGAAGGATTCATTCCTCCGACCATTCACTATGAACAAGCCGATCCGGAATGCGATCTGGATATCGTCGCCAACAAAGGACGTCATCAGGATATCCATTATGCGATGAGCAATTCCCTTGGATTTGGGGGCCATAATGCATCGCTGATCTTTAAAAAATGGGAGGATTGACATGACTTTATCCAATGAAGAAATAAAAAAGATCATTCCCCATCGCTATCCGTTTTTACTGGTGGATAAGATTGAATCCATTGATGAAGAAAACCAGACGGTTGTGGGAATCAAGTGTGTCAGTGCCAACGAGATGCAGTTTCTCGGCCATTTTCCTGAAATGAGTGTTATGCCCGGGGTACTGATCGTAGAAGCGATGGCACAGACTGGAGCTGTACTGTTGTTGAAGGAAGAAGCGAATAAGGGAAAGATCCCATTGTTTGCCGGCATCAACAAAATGCGGTTTGCCCGTCCGGTCGTTCCTGGCGATGTATTGAAAATGCACGTACAGTTCAAACGTAAGATCGGCGGCATCTGCATAGCGGACTGCCAGGCTTTTGTCGAAGACCAGAAAGTGGCTTATGGGGAGATCCTTTGTGCCTTGCAGGAAGTGAAATAATGTGGATCGGATGTGACATCGTAAAAATGGATCGAATCCAGGATCCTGCATCGCTGGCTTTTCGCATCTTAAGCCCTCAGGAATATGAAAGATTTCAAAGTTATTCCCATCATCGCCAGATTGAGTTTCTTGCGGGGCGCTTTGCGGCAAGAGAAGCCATCATCAAGGCGTTGCCGGTCGAATTGAAAATCAAAGAGATCGTCGTGGAGCCTAAGACGATGATTTTATATCAGGGTTATCAGATCCAGGTGTCGATTGCCCATGATGGAGACTACGCGATGGCAACGGCCCTGGTTCAAAAGGAGAAATCTCATGAAGTGGACTAAGATCGTCCGTGCCGTGCCGATCTTGCCGGCAGCCTGGATCAGTTCAAAGATCTATGAAAAAAGAGAGCAGGAACAAGCACAGATTCGGCTGGAAAAATGGAGCCGCTTCCTTCTTCGGTATTTAGGATATGATCTATGTGTTCGGGGACAGGAGAATGTGCCTCAACAGGAAACGATCTATTTTGTCTCCAATCATCAGGGGACCCTTGACCCGGCTTTGGTTCTGGCAAGCTGTCCGGTTCACCTGGCATTTATATCCAAAAAAGAAAATGAAACGATGCCGATTTTTGGCCGCTGGGCAAGAAATATAGGAACGATCCATTTTGACAGAGATTCAAGAGAAGGCAACGTGCATATGTTAAGGGAAGCGGCCAGAGAATTGAAACAAAAGAAGAATTTGCTTGTATTTCCAGAAGGAACACGTTCCAAGGGCGATGCGATGAATGAATTCAAGGCAGGGTCTTTGCTTCCGGCCTACCTGACCAAGGCCACCATTGTTCCTGTCGTCTTAAAAAATGCGTATACTTTGGATGTAGGTACTTCTCATTCTAAAAAACTGGAAATAGAGTATGGAAAACCGATCCGGGCCGAAGAATATAAAAAAATCAGCCAGGAGGATCTTGCGAAAGATCTTCATGACTGGATTCAAAGCCGAATCGAAATTTCCCCGGAAGACAAGACATCGATGGCTCCGTCTTCTTTTTGAACGATCAGCCGGAAGGACTCGTCGACACCTAAAAGCGTTGCGAGTTCTTTTTTATGGGAAGAACAGATCCAAATTTTGCGGTTTACATACGCCAGCCGGCTTTTGTAGGGCTGAATAAAGGGACGCTGATCGTGATAATAAGAATAAAAATGTTGTAAAAACCTCGTGATCAATTCATTGCGAGGTTTTTTTATGGGGATAAAATCTTCAATGGAAGCCGCCGTGGAAACAATATCATCCGGTAAAATAAAGGAATGAACATTGATTCCCATGCCCAGGATCAGAGATTCAAACTGCTTTCCCTGAAGTTTTCCTTCACACAGAATGCCGCCCAGCTTTTTTTCATGATAGTGGATGTCATTGAGCCATTTGATCGAAGGGCAAAGGCCATATACTTCTTCAATGGCCTCACAGATGCTTACGGCACATAACGCGGTATAATGCAGGATGGATTGGATATCTCCTGGAGGCTTTAAAAGTAAAGAAAGATAGATTCCGTTTCCTCTGGGGGAGTAAAAAGAGCGTCCGTTTCTTCCTTTCCCGCCTGTTTGACCATCGGCAAGAATAACGGTTCCTTCTAGCTCGTTTGGATGGCAAGCCAGCCATTCGTTTGTACTGTTTAGGGAATCAAATACTTTGATTTTATAAAACGAAGGCAGGGAATCTTGAATTTTTTCCATTTGAAGCGGATCGATATATAACTGCATAAAAAAATTATAACAAATAAATTTAAGAAGAAAGATCGAAAAGTTTTTTTCTTCTGGCTACAAAGTAAAACAAGCCAAAGGCATCGGCAAGAAACCATCCAATGGGGATGGACCACCAGATTCCTTTTAGTCCCAGTGCGGGGATCGTGGATAATGTATAGGCAAGAACAACACGGGTCCCCAGCGAAAAGATCGTTAATATCACGGACATTCCCGGTTTCTTTAAAGCGCGGTACAAACCGTAGAAAAGGAATAAGGCGCCAATCATAAAGTAAAATGACCCTTCGATCCGCAAATAGGTCATCCCTTCGAGGATCACTTCGGTTTGACTTTTGTCGATAAACAAAGTCATCAAATCTTTGGCAAAAATAAAAATCAAGCCGGACACAAAGAAACTGAAAAGAAGAGAAACAAGGAAAGCCCCTTGAATTCCTTTTTTGATACGCCGGACTTTTTGGGCCCCATAGTTTTGGGCCACAAAGATGGAGAAGGCATTGCCGAAATCCTGTACGGGCAAATAGGCAAAGGCATCGATCTTAACACCAGCGGCAAAAGCGGCCATAACGGTGGTTCCAAAACTGTTTACCAGACCTTGTACCGCTACGATTCCAAGATTCATAATGGATTGTTGCAGGCAGGTCAGAAAAGAAAAGTTAAATATTTCTTTGACTCGATGGATTCGTAATGGAGTGGAGGAATCGAAACGAAGGAGATCTGAAGATTTTCTTTTGGCATAAATGCCAATCCCGATTCCACTGACGTATTGTGAAATCACCGTTGCCAGAGCGGCACCTTTTACACCAAGATGGAGACCGGCGACAAACCACAGGTCTAATCCGATATTCAGAAAACAGGAAACCGCCAGGAATACCAGAGGGATAAGGGAATTTCCCAATGAGCGTAACAAAGCCGCAAAGAAGTTATATAGAAAGATTGCGAATAAGCCGGCAAAGATCACGTAAAGATAGTCTTTCATCATGGATATCAATTCCTGTGGGGTTCGTAACAGCCAGATAATGGAATCCATACCAAAGTAGATGACAATGTTCAAAATAACGGTAACACCAAACAATAAAACAAAAGCAGCCAGGATATCTTCTTTTAATACTTGGGTTTTTCCTTGCCCAAAACGCAGGGAAAAGACCGTTCCGCTGCCCATGGCCAGGCCTAAAAGTATGGATGTCAACAACGTCATCAAAGAAAAGGAAGAACCGACGGCGGCCAAGGCATCGGCGCCTAAAAACTGTCCAACGATGATGGTGTCGGCAATGTTGTAACATTGTTGAAGAAGATCTCCCAGAATCATGGGGATGGCAAACAGAAGCATTGTTTTTAAGAGGGGGCCTTTTGTGAGATCCGAGCGCATAAAAAATCCTTTCGTTAAGAAATATATCAATTAACAAACGTAAATTAATTATAGAATTTGTATTATATATCGTCAATTAATGATTACCGAACGATTGTTCCAGGGATAAAAATTACTTATAATGGATAGTGTAAAGAGGTGAAACTATGTTTTTGGATGGATTGGATGAACTGGATCAGAAAATATTGGAGCGGCTGATCAAAAACGCCAGGATGTCTTATTCACAGATTGGAAAAGAAATAGGGATTTCCCGGGTCGCGGTCAAGATGCGTGTGCAGGCTCTGGAGAAACGCGGGGTGATCGAAGAATATACGGCAATCATCGATCCGGATAAAATCAGCGGCGCTTTGTCGTATTATTTTGAGATCGAAGTGAAACCGGAAGCTTTAGACAAAGTGATTGCGATTCTGCAGGCCAGTGATACGGTCACCCAGGTTTACCGAACCACAGGCTCTGGGCATCTTCATGTTCATGCCGTAGCTTCTTCCCATAAAGAAATGGAAACCTTGATTCAGGATACGATCGACAAGCTTCCAGGCTTGGAAAACTGTCGTTTTTATATGATTGTCTCGCGAATCAAGGATATCAAAGGATTGCGGCTTTAAACGGGTCTAGAAAATCAAAAAAGGATCTTTTAAAGATCCTTTCAAGATGTGATTCATTAATGAGCGTACTCTTCTTTGACATGAAGCACTTCGCCGGTGGATGCATCGATCACGTAATCGTATTCCATATTGTTGTCTAAAATCTCGATTTCATAAACCGTACGGTTTCCTTCAAAGTCTTTGTCACTGTCCGTGACGACACCATTGGCATGATCGCCTAAGGCAATTTCCTGAGCTTTTTTCATGCCAATATCTGTGGCAGCGTTAGTATCGTCAGCGGAATTATTATCGGAATTTGTGTTTTGTGATGGCGTGGCTGGCAAAGTTTCTTTTTCAAAGTCATCGACTTGTCCAAATCCATTCACGGTGACTTCATAACGATGCGTGTCGGATACAAAAGTAAAGTCGTACTCTGTGAAGATAAAATCTCTGTCTGTTTTTTCTCCGGCCAGTTCCGCACTTTCATCATCGATGCGCTCATAAGCGATTTCTCTTGCCTGATCGATGTCTTTTTGGAGAAAGAAGAATGCGCCGGCTCCTATAACAGCGACAAGGACAATGATCCCTATAAGGATCCCAATCGTTTTTTTCATAAAACCTCCTTTGGTTCTTATCTTTAAGCTCATCATAACAGAAACATTTTTGAATGGCTATGGATTTACCCTCGTTTTTATACAAAATCTATAAAGTGTCAATTATTTTGGGATTGACCTAAAGTTGACTTTAGGATATATGATACTCTTGAAACAGAGAGGAGAAAGGAAAATGTCAAAAATTTTAGTGGTTTACTTCAGTGCGACTCATGTGACCGAGAAAGTTGCCCAATTGCTGGGACAGGGCATTCATGCCGATGTGGTTGAGATCGTACCGGAAGACAGGTATACAGCGGCAGATTTGGATTGGACCAATTCTCAAAGCCGAAGTTCGCTGGAAATGAAGGATCTAACTTGCCGGCCGGCTTTTGTGAAGGAAAAATCTTCTTTAAGCGATTATGATACGGTTTTTGTGGGATTTCCTATCTGGTGGTATAGAGAACCATCGATCGTGGATACTTTTTTGGAGGCTTATGACTTTGAAGGAAAGACTGTGATTCCTTTTGCGACCAGCGGATCCAGTGGAATGGGAGATGTGATGACAAGGTTTCAGAATCTGCTTCCAAAATCTAAGGTCATGGAAGGCAAACGCTTTTCTGCCCATGTTTCTAAAGAGGAGCTGACAGCCTGGGCAGACAATATTTTTAAAAGATAGTTTTGACCAAGGCTGATTCTTTCAGCCTTTTTCTGTCGGTTCTTTTTCAAGCAGAGTACAATATATATGAAAAGAACAAGTGCGGGAGGATACGATATGCTGATGATTCAAAACTACTCTTCGCCTGTCGGGAAACTGATTCTGGCGCAAAAAGAGGATGCGCTGGTGGGATGCTGGATCGAAGGGCAGAAACATCAATGGGGCCGGTTTCAAAACGATAAGAAAAAGCTGGAGAGTACGGATTTACTGGAAAAGACAAAACAATGGCTTGATTTGTATTTTCAAGGACAAATGCCAAAGCTTTCAAATTTACCGATGGACCCGAAAGGAACCGATTTTCAAATTCGGGTATGGCATGCTTTATGTCAGATTCCTTACGGCCAGACCCTAACGTATGGCCAGTTGGCCCGTCAACTCAATGTGAACAGCGCCCAGGCCATTGGACAGGCTGTAGGACACAATCCAATCTCGATCCTGATTCCCTGCCACCGGGTCATTTCATCGAAGCACACCCTATGTGGCTATGCCGGAGGACTGGATGTTAAGGCATGGTTGCTTAGTCATGAAGGAGTTTGCTTATGAACGACGTTAAGCGATGTCACTGGTGTCCTGAAAAGGATTTACTTTATTGTGAATATCACGATAAAGAATGGGGAATCTTGCGTATGGAGGATGCCTATCTTTTTGAAATGCTGGTGCTGGAGTCCTTTCAGGCCGGGCTTTCCTGGGCTTGCATTCTGCATAAACGGGAAGCTTTCCGATCTGCTTTTGACGGATTTGATCCCGTTAAGATCGCTTCATATTCTGAAGAAAAAATAGAGGCTTTAATGCACGATACAGGAATCGTTCGCAACCGGCGTAAGATTTTGGCCACCGTCAAAAATGCCCAGGTGTTTCTCTCCATTTTGGAAGAATGGGGAACGTTCCAATCGTATTTGGAAAGTTTTACAAACGGAAAGATCTTTTACGAACAAGGACAGACCCGTTCAAAACTATCCGATGATCTTTCCAAAGACTTGAAACGAAGAGGAGTTCGCTTTTTTGGAACGACGATCGCGTATTCTTATCTGCAGGCGGTCGGAATCATCAATTCCCATGAGAAAGATTGTTTTTTATATAGGAGGGAAGTTCAATGAAACAAGAACCAGATCATATTGTTATCAAAGGGGCTAAAGTTCATAATTTGAAAAACATTGATGTGAATGTCCCTCTCCATCAAATCGTAGGCATTGCGGGTGTATCCGGCTCCGGAAAATCATCCTTGGCTTTAGGTATTTTATATGCAGAAGGATCCAGAAGATATTTGGAGGCTTTATCGACATATACCCGAAGAAAAATGACCCAGGCGTCCAAGGCTTCTGTTGATGAGATCTACTATGTGCCCGCTGCCTTGGCTTTGCGTCAGCGTCCGTCCATCCCGGGAATTCGATCGACCTTCGGGACCGGGACCGAGCTTTTGAACAGTTTGCGGCTGATGTTTTCCAGACTGGCCAGTCATCGCTGTCCTAACGGGCATCTTGTAGAACCTTCTTTGCATGTAGCTTTAGGGCAGGAATTGATTTGTCCTGTCTGCGGCGTTCATTTTTACGGGCCCTCTGCCGAAGAACTTGCCTTTAATTCACAAGGGGCTTGTTCCAAGTGTCAGGGGACAGGCAAAGTACACATGGTAAATATAGATTCTCTGGTGCCTGATCCCACGAAAACGATTGATGAAGGGGCAGTGGCTCCATGGAATTCCCTGATGTGGTCTTTGATGAAAGACGTATGCCGGGAAATGGGCGTACGAACGGATATTCCATTCAAAGAACTCAGTGAAAAAGAAAAAGAAATCGTATATTTTGGCAAACCGGTCAAAAAACATATTCTGTATCGGCCCAAAGATTCGGATACTGTCACACCCCTTGATTTTACGTATTACAGTGCCGTGCATACGGTCGAGAACGCTTTGGCCAAAGTCAAAGATGAAAAAGGCATGAAGCGTGTCGAACGTTTTTTAAAAGAAGAGGATTGTCCAGATTGTCAGGGGACCCGATTGTCTTTTTTGGCCAGATCCTCCAAGCTGATGGGGCTTTCCTTAGATCAGGTGTGTAGGATGACATTGAGTGAAGTTTTGAAATGGGTAAAGAAGGTGCCCGATTCTTTACCGGAAGAAATGCAGCCGATGGCCAAAGATATCTGTGAATCTTTTGAGATCGTAGCTCGCCGTCTGATGGAATTAGGCCTTGGGTATTTGAGCTTAGACAGAGCATCTAACACATTGTCGACCGGCGAAAGACAGCGTATGCAGCTGGCCCGGGCGGTCCGTAATCGAACCACCGGTGTTTTGTATGTATTGGATGAGCCTTCGATTGGACTTCATCCTTCCAATGCGGATGGACTGATCGGCGTCATGGAAGATTTGATCCACGATGGAAACTCGATCGTTTTGGTCGATCATGAACCAAGGATCTTAAAGAAAGCCGACTGGCTGATCGAGCTGGGACCGCAGGCAGGAGTCAAAGGAGGAAACATCATCAGTGAGGGAACGATCGATCAGATCATCAAGGATCCTTCTTCAAAAATCGGCCCCTTTTTAAAAGAGAAAAGCGGTCCATTAAAAAATCAACACCCGATCTTTGACAAAGGAACCATTGAAATGTTTACAGGACCGATTCATACCGTACACCCTTTGCATGTTCAGATTCCTAAAGGAAAACTAACGGTGGTCAGCGGTGTTTCCGGTTCCGGAAAAACGACGATGGTTCTGGAAAGTCTGGTTCCGGCCTTACGTTCCAAGATCCAGAATCTTTCATTTCCTGATCATGTCAAACAAATCGAAGCGCCTGGGATCCATCAAATAAAACTGATCGATGCCAGTCCAATCGGAATCAATGTGCGTTCGACCGTGGCAACCTATGCCAATATTCATGATGAATTAAGGAAGATCTTTGCCAATTCTTCTAAGCAGTATAAGGCAGGAGATTTTTCATACAATACAGGAAAACTTCGATGTCCGACTTGCGATGGAACAGGCGGGATTTCACTGGATGTACAGTTTTTACCGGATGTTGAAATCCCGTGCCCAGATTGCCATCAAAGCCGGTATGGGAAAGATGCCGGCACCATACGAATCACCAATTCCAGGGGAGTCAGTATGACCTTGCCGGAGCTGATGAGTCTGGATGTCGATTCGGCGCTGGAGTTTTGCCAGGATATGAAAAAGGTAAAGGAAAGGTTGTCTATTCTTTCTGAATTGGGATTGGGCTATCTTACTTTAGGCGAACAGACGCCCAGCTTGTCAGGCGGAGAAGCGCAACGCTTGAAACTGGCCAGTGAAATGAAGAAAGCGCAGACAGATTCGGTCTTTGTGTTTGATGAACCTACCATTGGTCTTCATCCTCTGGATGTACAGGTGTTGTTGAAAGTCTTTTCGACACTGATCGATCAGGGGGCCACTGTGATCGTCATTGAGCACGATCTGGATGTGATCAAACAGGCCGATTATATTATCGATATGGGGCCTGGCGGCGGAAAAGAAGGCGGGCAGATCATTGCGGCAGGAACTCCGTATGAAATAGCGCATTCTTCCAAAAGCGTTACAGGAACGTACCTTAAATAGACGGCTAAAAATGGGTTTCAATCATGACAAAACCCTTATAAAAACGATGATAAAGGATGGAATAGAATGGTTTGTAATGAGGGAAATCATTTCGTATATTGAAAACAAAAAGAGGAGAGGAATTAAATGATTATAGAAAATAAACAATACGACCAGGAACGTGCATTTTATGGATCCAGAGGATTGACGATGAAAAGATGCAGAATCGATGGTCCTTTAGATGGGGAAAGTGCCTTTAAAGAATGTGAAAATATCTGTGTAGAAGATACCTATTTGAATCTTAGATATCCTTTCTGGCACGACCATGTCCTAAAGATCAAAAACTGTGAGATGACCGAAAACTGCCGGGCTTCTTTATGGTATTCGGATCATATTGAGATTGAGAATACGAAGATGCATGGAATCAAGGCGTTAAGGGAATGTGATGATGTTCGTATCTTGAACTGTGATATCGATTCACCAGAATTTGGATGGATGACACGGAATATTTTTATGAAGAATAGTAAGGCCGTCAGCGAATACTTTATGATGCGGGCAGAGAATCTTCGCTTTGAGAATGTGACGTTTCAAGGAAAATATTCTTTTCAATATATGAACAATGCCTATTTTGAGAACTGTACTTTTGATACCAAAGACGCCTTCTGGCATTCTAAAGATGTCTGGGTCAAGGACTCGGTGATCAAAGGGGAATATCTGGGGTGGTACAGCCAGAATCTGGTGCTGGAAAACTGTAAGATCATCGGAACGCAGCCGTTTTGTTACTGCGAGGGGCTCAAACTGATCGATTGTGAAATGATCGATACCGATCTCGCCTTTGAACGATCCCATGTTGATGCCACGATTCGAAGTTCCATTCTCAGTATCAAAAATCCATATTCAGGCAGGATCTTCGCAAACCATATCGATGAAATCATCCTGGACGATCCCAAAGCCAGGGCCGAGATCCAGATGCTTGAGCAATGATCTATATTCTGATCTTTCTTGCGATTTACCAGGGACCCTGGGAAAGATCAATGTTTGCTTTGAAGGATAGAAAAAAGGCAATTCTTTTTTAAAATTTGTTTTTTTGTGGTTTAGACAACAGTTTTCCTGATTTTAAATCCCTATAATGACACTAGGTAAAAGGAGAACCTAACTATGAAAAAAATTGTAGATTTAAACAAAAAAGTATTTGAACTTTGTGAAGAATATCCAGAGCTCATCGAGATCCTTTCTCAACAGGGATTTACCGATATCAAGAAAAAGACGGCCATGAACACCGTAGGAAAGATCATGACGCTTCCCAAGGCTAGCAAATTAAGACAAATCGATATGGCAAATGTTGTTGCCGCTTTGGAAGAAGCCGGCTTTGAGGTCCATGGGCAAGTGGACCGTGTGACTTTGTTGAAAAGTTATATTGAAAGATTGAACGATGGGGAAGATCTGGAAAGTGTAAGGCGTGATTTTGTGGAAGCTTTCCAGGATGTAGAAGCCGCTGAGATCATGCAGGCAGAACAGGAAATGATCCAGGAAGGCATGCCCTATGCAGAAGTTCAGAAGCTGTGCGATGTGCATTCCAGCTTGTTTCATGGCTCCACCCGGGAAGAACAAGTATATAAAGCGGAACTGGCGGTTGAAGATTCTTTACGCCGACAGGGCGCTTCTGTCTTTGTCGCCATCCCGGGACATCCGCTTTCTACTTTGACTTTAGAAAATGAGATCCTGGCGCTGTTGATCGATGAAGCCCAAAGACATATGGACGATGTAAAAAAAACCGATGAGATCCTGAATAAGATTCGGGAAGTCTCGATCCATTATGCCAAAAAAGGAGACTTGATCTATCCGCTTTTAAAAGAACGTTATGAAATCAATGGACCAGCGGATGTCATGTGGGCTGTTGATGATGAGATCCGTGATACCTTCCACGATCTGGCCAAAACCAGAAAACATGATAAAGAGTGGAAAGAACGGTATGCGGCCAACCTGGAAAGAGCGGAAGAAATGATTTATAAGGAGACCAATATCTTATTTCCGTTATGTGCCCAAACCTTTTCCGAGAAAGAATGGGAACAGCTGTATTGGGATTCTTTAGGCTATGAACCTTGTTTCATGGAGCAGATCCCCGAATGGGAAGGGATCCAGCCTGAAAAAAAGGAAACGAAGATCAAAGGACACGAAGTGATCTTGCCGACAGGAAAACTGAATGCAGAACAATTGCGGGCTTTGTTGAATACGATCCCTATGGAGATCTCGTTTGTGGACGAACAGGATCTGAACCGATATTTCAATGAAGGCTGTAAACTGTTTAAACGTCCATCGATGGCTCTGGGACGAAATGTCGCCAGCTGCCATCCGCCTAAGATTTCGATGATGGTGCATCAGATCCTGGAAAGCTTTAAAGCAGGCACGCAGGATGAAGTTTCAGTCTGGATGGAAAAAAGAGGCAGAATCGTCCTGGTCCGCTATGTAGCCCTTCGGGATGAACAGGGAAACTACATCGGAACGGCGGAATTTGTACAGGATATGGAAATGGCCCGAGAGTATTTTTCAAAATAGAAAGAGAGTCAGAGTTTTCTACAACCCTGGCTCTTTATTGCATATGGTTTAAAAATCATTTATAATATCTGCGATTTAGAAAAGAAAGGCAAAAATGATTATGTTACAAGGAAGTAAACATTTGCGAATCGCAGGTATTTTGGAAATCGTGATCGGTGCCGTGATGCTTGTGTTCACATGGATGCTTGTCGGAGCCGGTGATTTTTCTTCTGTTTTGAATGAAGGGCTGGCTTCAAACGCATTGATGTCGATCGTTGTATTATACGGATTTCATATTTTTGAGATCGTGGTTGGTTTGATTGGAGTGGCTTGTGCCAATAAGAAGTCTAGTTTGACATTGATTTTGGGACTGGCTTTGTTCTTTATCAATTTGTGGGAGTTCTTCTCTTATTCAAACGATGTAATGCAGATCGTAATGCATGCCGTAACCCTTGTGGTTCCGTATTATTATCTGCATAACGCTTACCGCAATTTTAAATCTTAAGAAGCCATCGGCACTTGCCGGTGGTTTTTTTATGGGAAATTTACAAACTTTTGTAAATCCATTATAATATTCCCACATTTAAGGGAATTTTGAGAGGAGATATAAAGTATGATTCGCTTTTTTCAGAAAAACATAGAGCCGAATAAAAAGGTGCGGACCCTTGAGATCCTGTGCCTGGTTTTATTGATCATCGGCTCTCTTGTATCCTATGGGATCGGACTTTCGAAAGTCAATTCCCAAGTGGGAGAACTTCAGTTTGTCACCAGTATGAAGATGGAGCGCGACACCTCCCTGGAAGATTATGACGGGGAAGAGAATGCGATGTGCGATGTCACTTACCGAAATAAAGACAAAGAACTTGTGGTGACCTATCCGTATGAAGAGTACGAAGCGCTGGATGCCGATTCCATTACGGGCTATGAATTTGTAAGTGAAGATGGCACTTCGCTTTATTTTGACCACAAAGATGTTTCTTCAAAGGAAGCCAGTGATGCTTACCGGCAGACCATGGCCAACCAGACGATGCCGATCTTCAACTTTGCCAATGCGGCTATGATCCTGGCTTTATCCATTGCGATCATGATGTTGTTTGCCCGCCAGTTTACGACCTATGAAAAATCATGGTTTGTATCGATCATGGTCCTGGCTACAATTTTTTCAGTGGCTTTTCCAGAAGAAAGTGCCAATGGGATCAATGGAATATTGATCATGCTGCTGTATCTTTTGGATACCTTCCTGAATATTCTTTGCGAGCTTCTGATATCGAAACAATCCAGGTATAATTTCCTGGTTTCCGTACTGGTGGAGATCACAGAGATCGTCATGTCGCTGGTGCTGATGTACCGGTTTGCCACTTTGGCCACAACACTGTTGTTCTGGCTGCCGATCGACATCATCAGTTATATCAACTGGAGCCGGCATAAAGACGAAGAGGAAAGTGAGCTGACGATGGTGCGTCGGTTAAAAGGGTGGCAGGAAGTGCTGGTCATCTTAGGCATCATCGTTTGGACCTTTGGCATCGGTTATTTTATCAGCGGGTTAGATATTACGACCGATTTCTACAACAACCAGTCTTTGGAAACCGCCATTATTTATATCGATGCCTGTGCCTCGGCTGTCGGTATAGCCAATGGATTGTTTATCTTTTTCCGCTTCCGGGAACAGTGGATCGCATGGTATATTTGTGCGGCTCTGGAAGCCATCATCAATATTTTATCCGGCCAGTATGTCTTGCTTGTTTTAAAGCTGGGTTATTTTACGAACACGACATACGGCTATATCAAATGGAGCCAATATATCAAAACGCATAAAGAAGAACAGCTTTCGATATTCTGATAATGCCTTGAGGATATCGGTCAAAACTGATAAAATGTTACAGTAATAAAGATAGGAGCGAATAATATGGCAATTTCAGCAGGTGATTTTAAAACAGGTTTAACCTTGATCGTAGACGGAGATCCTTGGCAGGTTTTAGATTTCCAACATGTAAAGCCAGGAAAAGGAGCTGCGATCCTAAAGACAAAGATGAAGAATCTGAAAACAGGAAATACACAGGAAAGAAACTTCAATGCCTCTACAAAATTTGAACAGGCTATGATCTCAAAGAAGATGGCACAATATTCCTATCAGGCAGATTCAACGTATTATTTCATGGATATGGAAACGTATGATACATACGAATTATCCGAAGACCAGGTTGGATTCAACAAATACTTTATCGTTGAAGGCCAGGAAGTGTCTTTGATGTTCTTTGAAGGGGAACTTTTGTCGGTTTCTGTTCCGGAAAAAGTGGAATTAACCGTAGCCCAGACCGATGCCGCAATCAAAGGGGCCCCATCCAATCAGACCAAAGATGCCGTTACCGATACCGGGTTGTCTTTGCGTGTTCCGCAGTTCATTGAACCGGGTGAAAAGATCGTTGTATTCTCAACGGATGGAAAGTATGCAGGAAGAGCTTAATAAGCTCTTCTTTTTCACATCATGAATAAAGTCGTTTTGATTACAGGAGCGGCCCAGGGAATCGGCAGGGCCATCGCCGTAGAGCTGGCCAAAAATCACTATGATATCGTGATCAACTATCATACTTCTAAAAAGGCGGCCTATGATTTAAAAGAGCACATTACAAAAGAATATGGCGTACGCTGTCTGTGTATCGGGGCCGATGTTTCCAATGTACAGGAAGTAGACCGTATGATCGGTGAGATTGAGGAAAAGCTGGGCGGTGTCGATATATTGGTCAACAATGCGGCAATCGACCTTTCCAATTTGTTTCATTTGAAAAACGCGGAAGAATTTCGAAGAACGCTCGATGTGAATGTGATTGGAGCCTTTAACTGCAGCAAGCGGGTCTATAGCCATATGCTGAAACAGGAATATGGACGCATTATCAACATCGCATCCACCAACGGCATCAACACCTACTATCCGATGTGTATTGATTATGATGCCTCCAAGGCAGCGCTGATTTCTTTGACTCATAATTTAGCTTTTGAAATGGGGCCGTATATCCATGTCAACTGCATTGCGCCAGGTTTTATCGGAACTGAAAATGAACTGGATGGCTATGATGAGGAATTTTTAAAGGAAGAAGTGGAAAAGATCATGGTCAAACGTTATGGAGATCCTAAGGAAGTTGCGTATCTTGTTTCGTTTTTGATCAGTGATCAGGCGGACTATATCAACAACACCGTGATCCGTATTGATGGCGGACAGATCGGAAGCTGTTAAAAAAGCCAGAAAACTTTATAAAATGCGATAAAATAAGCCTATCCAAGCTTATCTTATCGCATTTTTATTCAGAAAATAGGTGAAGCCGTGACACGATCTGAAAATACGATATTGATGTTCTCTGTGATTTTATGTTAGGCCTCGACCTATATCTTTATCAAACAGCTGCCGGCCTCTTTGCCTAATTTTGCCTATCTGACCATGAATTTTGGGATTGCGGCCATCTTGTTGACGATCGTTTTTTGGAAAAAGATCCGGGAGATCAAACGATCAACGATCCTTAAATCCGGATTATTAGGACTGATTTTAACGGCCAATATCTTGTTTGATAAGTTAGGCATCGATCGTCTTCCTTCTTTCATGTGTAGCGTCTTTGCGGCCAGTGCAATCTTGATCGTGCCTATGATCATGATTTGTTTGCGAAAATATCCGACCAGGAATAATATAGTGGGCGCTGTAATCATTATGAGCGGCATTCTCTTAACCAACGGGTTTGATGTTTCCAATCTTTTTAGTGTGGGAGCCTTCTTTATGCTGATGTCTGCCTTGTTGGCTTCAATCTATACCATTGTCGCCGATAAGATCACCAAAGAAGAGGATCCAATCTTATTGACAATGCTACAGATGTGGCTCAGTGCCTTGGTGAGTTTTATCATATGGTTTCGTGAAGATCCGATGACCTTTGCGTCGATCGAGTATTCGAACTCGATGTTGTCTTCGATCTTTATCTGTTCCTTTTTTGGCAAAGCTTATGCCTATGTTGCCTTGATGATGGCCCAGAAGTATTCGGATCCAATCCACATCACGATCATCAGCTCGACCGAACCGGTAGTGACCTTGGTGTTGGCCATCTTGATTCCTTCGGTCTTTGAAGAACAATTCACATGGAGTGCTGGATTGGGCGCATTCATTATCATGATGGGGGCCATCGTATCAGGAACGGATTTTTTGACCGGCAAAAAAAAGGAGATCCTTTATGAAACTCAGTAAGAAGAAACAATTTGGGATCGTTTTGGCTGCCTTTTTGATTTTGGGGATCCCTTTTAAGGTCATGATCTTAGTGGAAGGCTTTACTGAAGTCCGCCCGGTCAATGCCATTCCGCCTTTAGCCGGTTTGATTTGCGGCCCTTTAGGGGCTTTGGCTTGCGGGATCGGAAATTTTATATCGGATTTTTTTGGCACCTTGAACAGTGCATCCGGCATTGGCTTGATCAGTAATATGTTGGGAGCGTATCTTCCTTATCGGCTGTGGCATATTTATTCCCATGAGGCTCCCAATGTGCATTCGATCCAGAATATTTTAAAATACATTGGCATCTGTTATACGGTGGCTTTGGTTGTTGCCTGGAGCTTAGGGTTTGGTATGTATTATTGCTTGGGCCAGTGGATGGAAGAGATGTATACTTATGTCTTTTTTAACAACTTTGGCTTCTCCATTGTTTTGGGATTGCCGCTGTTGATCCTATTGACCTCCCAAGATGTCCAGATTGAATGTGCCAAGGCACCTTCTGAAACGATGTTTCTAAAGAACGCAAAGTTTCGTCAGATCTTTTTTATCTTCTATACGATCTTAATGTCAGTGTTTTTGATTCTTGTTGTCTTCTATCAGATGAGTCCGGTGGGCCAGCCTTTGTTTATGATCTTATCCCTCGGCGGACTTTTAGGCTTGTTCTTCGCATTCTGTTAAGAAAGCCGATAAGAATTTCCTGTTAGCTCTTGGAAAAGGGCTTGTGAAATCACCGGCTTATGATCCAGTAAGATCTTTTCGTCGTTTTTTGTGTAGTAGAAAACTTTAGAATACTCCAGATCGTTGAAAGAGGCTGGGGTACAAGGCTCCTGATAGGAATAAGAAAATGTACAGTAGGAACCGTCAACGGAAGTAAAACGGAATTGACTGGCAGATCCCTGAACTTCGTAGGAGCCATCGCGTTTTAATATTTCAAAGAAACCGCCAAATGATAAATCGCTTTCCCGCGTTAAAAAGAGATCGGTATATTGAATCTCGCTTTCATCGGATCGCACGATCGTTAAAGAAGATTGATCACTTTCGGTCTTCTTTTTTTTGAGTGTATCTGGGCAGTTCTCCAGTTCGATTTGATAAGTTAGGGCATAGTTGGCAAAGGAATTTTCAGACCATTCTTGAAGTAAGGAAGACAGAGAGCTTTCTTTGAGCTTTGGATCGTCATTTTCTAAGAAGATATAGGTCTGTCGATCGATAAAGGCTTCTTGAGAAGGCCCTCCATTATCCGCGATAAAAGTCGATGGTTCCTGGTAGGCAATCCCATAGCGTATATGACAAGGATAAGGCTGTTGGTCAAGATAGGCTTCGAATTGTTCCATTTTTTCACAGAGGGTCTCAATTTCTGAAAAGCTGGAATACATTCCGTTGACCGAGGGAATGTAACTGTCGGTAGGAACGCCGCATTCCAAACCTTCAAACACGGCTGGATATTTATTCTGAAATTGTTCCACATAATACTTTCCCATTTCCTGGTGATAGGTTGTGACGATCTCGTGAGTTCGAAACAATTGGATCCGTTCGCGATCGATCAGCTCAAACGAGACTTCCGGCAGATCTTTTAAATGTGCTTTCCACACGATATCTCTGCCGCCGCTGGTGTTTTCTTTTTCCGTATAGGTTTTTGAAATATAAAGATCTTCATCGAGAATGTTTTCCTGAAACCAGCTGGCAAGCTCTTTCTGATTAAAATTCTGTGAACATCCAGACACGATGAAAAGACTGGATAGACAGAATACAAAGATCAAGAGGAAATGGAGTGTTTTTTTCATAAGCGCCTCTCCTTGCATTTAGTATATCAAAAAGGAGCCTTTAAAGGCTCCCATCTTGAATTAGAATCGTTTTCGAATATTTTTGGCGATTTCGTTCAATTCTTTGTATTTCTTTTCTACATTTTCACGCGTTCTCAAGAAAAGCTCCGTATCGAAGTTGGCGTTAAAACGTTGTTTTAAAACGGATTTTAACTCTTTGCGCGCTTCTTTGTATTCTTTCTTGGCTTGATTGTAGTGTTCTTTCAAGTCTTGAGGAATGGCTTTGAAATCTGGATAAGCCTGATAGATACGTCTTTGAAGAAGATTTCGATTCTTCAATAGTTCATGCATTCGCAAAGAGATTTCCTCGGTGTTGTCGCCCGATGTATTGTCGATCTCCTTTTTAACGATGTTCATCAAGATATGCGATAACACATAGTCGGCACTCATGAAAATCAGGATGATCCAGGCCAGAACACTTAAGAGGACAGGATCGATCTTGTCGATGAATTCAAAGTAATGGGGTGCGATAAAGCGGACGATCACGACCGAGGCGATCCCAAACAGAATCAAGTTTCCAATCCAGATCCGTCCGTTGAGGTTCATCGGTTTTGTCGAGTAATCCCACCAGCGGGCATGGAACATTTTTTCCATGTAGAAACTGGTCATGTATTCCAGAAATCCGCAAATCACAAAGCCGGCCATGAAGGTTTCCAGGATCGTTCCTTTCCATCCAATCAGTCCGCCCACCAGAATGGTGACGCCTACGACCCCAAATCCATAAATCGGACAATAGGGGCCAATCAGAAACCCGCGGTCGATAAACCGATGGTACTGTATATATTTTAAAGTTACTTCCATCATCCATCCTAAGATGGAGAAGATAAAGGCCATGATGACAAATTCATAAAACAGCTGCATAAGAAATCCTTTCTAGATATATCTACATTTTACCATGGGCAGATGGAAAAGGCGTGTCATATGCAACAGAGAAAAGAAAAGGACTTAGAAATCGAAGTCCAGAATCGAATTATTGTGTTTTCATTTTTGTCAAAGCCAGCAAGATGGAAAGCTTTCCATATTCAAAAGTTAATCCACCCTGCATATACAGAATATACGGTTCTACCATAGGGGCATCGGCACTGAGTTCGATCGTGCTTCCCTGTGTAAAGCTTCCTGCCGCCATGACTTCGTCAAAAGGATAGCCCGGCATGGGTGCAGGCAATACGTGTACAAACGAATCGATCGGGCTGGTGGCTTGTATGCCCTGGGTAAAGTGCACAAGATTTTCTTCATTTCCCAATTCCAGGGTTTGAATGATGTCGGTTCGCTTTTCATCGTAAGCCGGGGAGACATTTTTATACCCCAGTTTTTCCAGCATGTACGCTGAAAAGACAGCGGTTTTTAGAGCGCTTTTTACGGCGTTGGGTGCCATGAAGATACCTTTGAAAAAGGAAAGGTTCAGATTGAAATTGGCTCCTAACTTTTTGCCGATCCCCGGTGCCGTCAAACGTTCGGCCACCTGGTGGATCAAATCGGTGTTTCCTGCGACATACCCGCCTGTAGAGGCAATGCCGCCTCCCAGGTTTTTCATCAAAGAGCCGACTACGATATCGGCACCGATATGTCCGGGTTCTCTTGTTTCTACCAGTTCGCCATAACAGTTGTCCACCATAATGATGACCTCTTTATTGACTTTTCGGATCTTTTTGATGATTCGTTCCATTTTCTCGATCGTCAAAGACAATCTTTGAGAGTAACCGCGCGATCTCTGGATCTCTACCAGACGGACATCGTGTTTTTTAAGACGTTCGATGATGGTTTTGTCATCGAAATCATCGTTGACCAGTTCAATTTGTTCATAACGGACGCCGTTAGCCTTTAAAGACTGTGAAGAATTTCCATAGATGCCGATCATTTCCTGTAAGGAATCATAAGGGGCCCCGGATAAGGAAATCATGGTATCTCCGTGTTTTAAAAGAGCGGAAAGCGTCAGATAGAGGGCGTTGGTGCCGCTCATGATCTGCGGGCGGACCAGGGCATCCTGACAGCCTAAAACAGAGGCGAAGATCTTTTCGATCTTATCGCGTCCTTCGTCATAGTTTCCATAGCCGTTGATATCCGCAAAATCGGAATAGGAAACCTGATTTTCAATAAAGGCAGAAAGAATGCGGTTGGAGTTGTATAAACAAACCTCATCGATCTTTTGATAGATGTCATTTAAGACCGTATCGGATTCTTTTGCCATGGCTAACAGTTCTTTATCAATTTGTTCTAATATCATTTCGATTCTCCTTAAAAATCACACATCCTCTATTTTACACGATTTCAGCCAGGGCGAATAAGAAATTTTCATGACATAAAATGCGCCTTTTCCTTTAGAAAGCTTATTGATATAATAAATACAACGAAAGAGAGTGGTGAAGTGAAAAACAACAGGCTGAAACTGATCATGTACTCCAGCGCCGATAAAGTGGAGGGCCAAGGGGTAGGAAGTGCTTATGAAGAACAGGTTTCTTTGATCAAGGAAGGAGCCAGTGATTTGTTTGATGTAACGATCAACGATTGGACTTCCAAACCGGACATTCAACATTTTCACACGATCGATCCGACTTTCTATGTAAAAATGCTGGATAAAAAAGCGGTCAACATTGCCTATTGTCACTTTCTTCCAGAAACAGTCGATGAAAGTTTAAAGATTCCTTCTCCCTTCTTTAAGGTTTTCTCTAATTATCTGATTACCTTTTATAAAACGGCCGACCGCCTGGTCGTCGTTAATCCTTGTTTTATTGACGAACTGGTGAAACTGGGGATCCCCAAGGAAAACATTTATTATATTCCTAACTATGTATCGAAAGAAAAATTTTATTCCAAGGGACAAGAAGCCAGAGATGCCTATCGTGAAAAGCTGGGGATCGATAAAGAGGCCTTTGTGGTGATGTCAGCGGGGCAAGTCCAAACGCGTAAAGGCGTATTGGATTTTGTCGAAGTGGCCAAAAAACTTCCGGAATTTACTTTTGTGTGGGCCGGCGGGTTCTCTTTTGGCGTGATGACAGAAGGGTATGAGGAGCTTTCCAAGATCCAGAAAAACCCTCCGAAGAATGTAAAATTTATTGGGATCATTCCCCGTGAAGAAATGGTCGACCTTTACAATGCCAGCGATGTGCTGTTCATGCCGAGTTATAATGAGCTTTTTCCTATGACGATCCTGGAAGCGGTAAATTTGAGGATCCCGTTGGTCTTACGAGATCTGGAGCTGTATAAAAACATTCTTTTTGGCCATCATATGCAGGCTGGCGATAATGAAGGTTTTGTACAGTGCCTGTCTTTGTTGAAGGAAGATCCAGAGATCTATGCCAAATATCAAAGGGAATCGGAGTACCTCAGTGAGTTCTATTCCAAAGAACACGTGCTGCAGATGTGGCGGGGATTTTATCTGAGTGCCTATGGCGAAAAATTAGGGGCTTTAAAGAAAAAGAAATCAAAGAAAAAGAAAAAATAAGAAGAGAACGACTATGAAAAAGAGTAAGTATGTTCTAAACGTACTGGTGATTCTTTTACTGACGTTGGCCGTATTATGGTTTGCGTTAAAAGACAATTACCGGCAGGTTTTAGATGCAATCTCACAAATGAATCTGATATCTTTGCTCATCATCCTTTGTTGGGGCATTCTTTATACTGTGGTCTGGGGTGTCGTTTACTTTGTCCTGGGAAGAAAGTATGTTTCCCGATATTCTTTAGGGAAAGGCATTCTGGTCGCCTTTATCGGGACATTCTTTGCGGGTATTACGCCAAGCAGTACCGGCGGACAGTTTGCCCAGGCCTATATCATGAACAAACAAGGGATCAAAGTGAGCGATGCGGCCAGCCTTTTATGGGCCGATTTCATCATTTATCAGACGACGATGATGATCTATGTAACGATCTTGTTTTTGCTGCGGTTTGGTTATTACAGCGCCCAGTCGGGATGGTTCAATATCATACTGGTAGGCTATATCATCAACGCCATCGTTATCCTTGCCTTATACACGATGGCTTTGTTCCCTAAAGTGTATATTCGGCTGGCAGGGTTTGCGGCCAAGGTGTTAGGCAAGCTGCATATTTTAAAAGATCCGGAAAAATCAAAAGATTCCTGGAATCTTCAGATGACCTCTTTTACTAAGGAAATCAAAGCTTTATCCAAAGATATCAAGCGAATCGTGATTTGCGCGCTTGTCAACGCCGTTCGTTTGACTTTGCTATTCTCGCTGCCGTTTGTGGTGGGCATCGCTTTAGGCATTCCTTTGGAGCTTAGCCAGTTATTGGATGTAATTGCCTTGTCAAGCTTTGTGACGATGGCCAACAGTTTTATTCCGATTCCAGGCGCCAGCGGCGGCACCGAAGTGGTATTTAATTTGCTGTTTACCGGCATGATGGGTACATTGACCAGTGCCGTTATGATCTTATGGCGGTTTTCGACCTATCACATCATATTGTTGATTGGCGGAATCTGTTTTATGGTGGCAAAGAACTATTACACCAAAAAAGATATGCAATCGAAAAAAGATTCGATACAAGTCGAATAGGAGGAACACATGAATATAGGTTTATTTACCGATGCCTATTTACCCGATATCAATGGAGTTGTCAGTTCCGTGGCCACATTGAAGGATGCGTTGGAAAAACAAGGGCATACGGTGTATGTGATATCCAATCATAAAGGGACAAACATTGAAATGAAAGACCATATCCTTCGTTTGGGAGGATTGGAGCTGAAGAAGTTTTATGGATATAAGATGTCCAGCCCCATTCAGATTGGAGCCGAGAAATACATTCGTGATATGAATCTGGATGTGATCCACGTTCAGACCGAAGCCGGTGTAGGGATCTTTGGCCGTCAGATGGCCAAACAGCTTCATATCCCGTTGGTGTATACGTATCATACGATGTATGAAGATTATACGCATTACTTGAATCCCCTTGATTCCCAGACGGTGGAAAAAATGGGACGCAAGGCGGTAAAATCCTTATCCCGAATCCTGGGCAATGGAGCCCAGGCCGTGATTGCCCCCAGCGAAAAGACCAAACAGGCTTTACTGCAGTATGGTGTGATCACACCAATCTATATCGTGCCGACAGGATTGGATCTTTCTTTATTTGATGTAAACAAGCTGGATAAGCAGAAAGTCGATGATATACGTTCTTCGCTTGGCTTGAGTCAGGACGATCATGTCGTTGTCTTTGTGGGCCGCATCGCCAAGGAAAAATCACTGGATATCCCGATTCGCGCTTTATCCTTGTCAAACGATGAAAAACTTCATCTTGTCGTTGTCGGCGGCGGAACCGATGAAGACTATTATCATCAGATTGCCAAAGAGTCTAGGGTGACGGATCGTGTTCATTTTTTGGGAAAGAAACCAAAAGAAGACATTGCGTACTACTATGCCGCTTTTGATTGCTTTGTATCGGCTTCCCTGTCGGAGACACAGGGCATGACCTATATCGAAGCTTTGGCGACGGGAATCCCTGTTTTTGGTCGCCGCGACGAAGTTTTAGAAGGCCTTCTGGAAGAAGGAAAAACAGGATATTACTTTGACGATGAAGAAGAACTGGTACAGAAATGGGAACAGTTTTTTTCTTTGACGATACAAGAACGAAAGAAAATGGCCCAGGACTGCATGGATAAAACCAAACCGTATTCGACCAAGATCTTTGCGGCCAAGGCCTTAGCGGTTTACGAACAGGCCATTGATGACTACAGTCATATGTTTACCGTGGAAAAGATCAAGATCCTGGATGATTTTGCGAAACTGACCTTAAAACGAGACCGTGATGAAGAAGCCGTTTCACTGATGATTCCCATGGATGATTATTTTGATCTAAAGGTTGCGTTAAATACAGATCTGGATGCCTATGTGGTTGAAGATTATCTGGGAATGCAGGATTATTATAAGGCGTACAGTGCTTTAAAGAAAAAAGTTCTTCAAAGCGATTATTCTTCTAAACAAATCAAAGATATTGCCGTTAAGAAATATTTTCTTTCTTTGGACGAAGCCGATTTGATCGTGGAAGAATTTGAACGAAGAAACTGGATAAATGATCAGGCTTATGCCTTGGATAAGGCACAGGTCTGGGCGTCTTATGGCTATGGCAAAAAGAAAATCGAAAGAAAGCTTTATGAAGCCGGCATTCTAGAAAAATGGATCCAGGAGGCTTGTGATACCCTGGAGCCGGAAGCGGAATTGAATGCGGCATTAAAAAGCGCTCAGCGAATCGTTGGAACCATCAAGGAACAAAGCGACCGGTTAAAACGCCAAACGATTGTCAATAAATTGATTTCGAAAGGTTATTCGATCGATGTGGCCAAAGAAGCCGGGAATCGCATTGAATTTCAAAGTGATGAAAAAGAAGCTTTGGCTTTATGCATAAAGAAAGCGCAGAGAATGTATTCTTCAACCGAAGAATCCAAACGGGCGCAAAAGATCCGTTTATATTGTTTAAGAAAAGGTTTCTCGATGATGGAAATCGATGAAATGTTAGAAAGTGAGTAAATATGATCAAAGATATAGTACAGGAAGGGCCCATTGAGCTGGAGTGTCTGATCGCTCGGGCGGAAAAGGGAAAAACGGCGAAGAATACGCCGTATTTATCTTTGGCATTGGAAGATTCTACCGGGATCCTGGATGCCAAATTCTGGAACTTGACCGAAGAGATGATCGCCCAGTATCACGCCGGTATGATCGTACAGGCACAGGGAGACATTCTGTTTCATAAAAATTCGATTCAGCTTCGGGTACGAAAGCTGATTCCCCTGGAAGGAAAAAATGTCAACGATTATGTACAAAATGCACCGATATCCAGAGAAAAGATGGAAGAAGAAATCATGGAGACGGTGCTGGAGATCAAAAATGAAACGATCCAGAAGATCGTTTTGACGATCCTGGAACAAAAACAGGAAGAATTTTATTCCTATCCGGCGGCCACAAAAAACCATCACAATTTTGTCGGCGGCTTGGCTTACCACACGCTTTCGATGTTGCGGATGGCCAAACACACAATCAAAGAGTATCCCTGGTTGGATGCCGATCTTTTATATGGCGGGGTTGTGCTGCATGACATTGGGAAAACGGAGGAGCTCTCTCAGTCGGTTTTGCCCGAATATACCGCCAGCGGCAATTTGTTGGGACATATCAGTTTGATGGCCTCCTACATTGACCGCATTGCCTATGAATTGCATCTGGAAACCAGTGAGGAAGTATTGTTGTTGAAACATATGGTTTTGAGTCATCATGGAAAAATGGAATTTGGCTCACCGGTCCTTCCCATGATTCCGGAAGCGGAAGTTTTATATTTACTGGATAATCTGGACGCGCGTCTGGATATGATGAAGACAAGCATCGATCAGACCAAAGAAGGGCAGTTTGGACCGCGTGTGTATGCTCTGGAAAATCGGATGATCTATCGAAAGAAGGAAAAAGAATGAAAATAGGGTTTATTTCGCTGGGGTGTTGTAAAAATCTCGTGGATTCTGAAGAGATCATGGGAATGATTCAGGCCAATGGACATCAGATCGTTTCCGATCCTTCTTTGGCCAGTGCCATAATCATCAACACTTGCGGGTTTATTGAACCAGCCAAGGAGGAATCCATCAATACGATTTTTGAGATGGCGCAGTATAAACAAAAGAATCTGAAAAAGCTGATCGTATGCGGATGCTTGGCACAGCGCTATACCAAGGCTCTGGAAGAAGAAATCCCGGAGATCGATGCCGTGATCCCGATTCGGGATTATGGCCAGCTTGCCCGACGGCTTGCCCAGGTCTTAGACAGTACATTTGACAAAGGAATCGATCCGGAACAAAGAGTCCTAACTTCTTTGCCATATCGTGCCTATTGTAAGATCAGTGATGGGTGCTCCAATCACTGTACATATTGTGCCATTCCTTTGATTCGCGGAGATCAAGTCAGTAAAACCATCGAAGAAGTGGTTCAGGAAGCCAGACACTTGGCCAAGATCGGTGTCAAAGAATTGACATTGATTGCCCAGGATACGACCAAATATGGTTTGGATAACTATGGCTGTTTGAAACTGGCCGACCTGATTCGAGAAGTCAATCAGATCGAGGAACTGCACTGGATACGTATTTTATATATGTACCCGGATGAGATCGATGACGATCTGCTGACGGCGATGAAAGAATGTGACAAGGTCCTTCCGTATTTTGACATTCCTATGCAGCATGCTAATGCACGTTTGCTTAAGGCGATGAATCGCCGGGGAACCAAAGAAGAAGTCCGGGAGCTGGTTCATAAGATTCGCTCGCTTTTTGATCATCCAACGCTTCGAACGACGATGATCGTGGGCTTCCCTACGGAAACAGAAGAAGAATTCGAAGAAATGAAAGAATTTGTTAAAGAAATCGAATGGGACCGTATGGGCGCTTTCACTTATTCAAGAGAAGAAGATACAGTAGCTTACGGTATGGACGGGCAAATCGATGAAGAGATCAGTCAGGCACGTCTGTCCTCATTAATGGAGATCCAGGAAGAGATTTCACGAAGAAAAAGTCGGGAAAAGATCGGAGAAGTCATCGAAGTTCTTGTCGAAGAAAAGGAAGCTTTGAAAAACCGGTACCGCGGACGTTCGAAATCGGATGCCCCGGATGAAGTGGATGGACAAGTCATTTTTACCAGTGATCAAGATCTTTCCATCGGAAGTTTTGTACAAGTCCAGATCACCGATGCGAAAACATACGATTTGTTGGGAATATGTCTAGAATCATAGGGTTTTCCTGTATTTTGCATGAAGAAGATGAAATTTTGATCCTGGGCTCGATGCCCAGCGAAGAAAGTCTTCGCCAGCACTTCTATTACGCCAATAAAACAAATCGGTTCTGGCCGATGATGGCCAAGGTGTTCAACGAAACGGCCAATACCAGAGAACAACAGCTGGCACTTTTAAAAACGCATAAGATTGCGTTATGGGATGTCTGTCATTCCTGTATTCGCAAAGGAAGCATGGATGCGGATATCAAAGAGGTCACCCCTAATGATATCTCTTTATTGTTGAAGATACATCCCACGATCCAGAAAGTGATCTGTAACGGAAAAAAGAGCGAACAGCTGATGAAAAAATATTTTAAGGAAATCTCTATCAAGACATGTCCTTCCACCTCGGCGGCCAATGCCCGGTATCGTCTGGAAGATCTTGTGGAGATATACGGAAAGGAATTGAAGGAAAATGGATAAAATTTATTGGGCGAAGGTCAAAGACGAGGCCATCATCCCTACCAAAAGGCAAGAGGATGCCGGTTACGATATGTATCCTTGTTTTACCGAAGATTACATGGAGATCGAACCTTTGACAACACGTCTTGTTCCTTTAGGAATCGCCAGTGCTTTTGATGCACAATACGTACTGATCTTAAAGGAAAGAGGCTCTTCAGGCACTAAGGGAATCGCCCAAAGAAGCGGTGTGATCGATTCGGGGTATCGAGGGGAATATATGGCCCCGGTGACCAATGTGAATCAAAAACCGTTAAGGATCGCAAAAAAGGAAGTTGTGGCAACATGGTCGGAGGAAGAAAAAGCGAAATATCTGATCTATCCGTATGAAAAAGCCATTTGTCAGGGGGTATTACTGGTAATGCCTTCTGTGGAAAATGAAGAAATCTCCTATGAAGAACTAAAGAAGATGGAATCTCTTCGCGGGCAGGGGCGTTTAGGCAGCTCCGGAAAGTAAACAATGCGTTAAGATTTCGTAATGGTTTTGTAAATATTTTTATTGCAATCCAAAGATTCGCCTTATATTATGTAAGAGTAGACGATTAAGGAGAGAGCTATGGACATATCTTTAGTGTTAGGATTATTAGGGGGCCTTGCCCTGTTTTTGTATGGAATGCAGATGATGTCAGATGGTCTGGAAAAGGCGGCCGGTGATAAACTGAAGTCGATTCTGGAAAAACTGACATCGAACCGTATTCTGGGTGTCATTGTTGGTGCTGTGATCACGGCTATCATTCAATCCAGCAGTGCGACCACGGTCATGGTCGTGGGATTTGTCAACGCCCGGTTGATGACCTTGCAGCAGGCTGTATGGATCATTATGGGGGCCAATATCGGGACCACGATCACTGGACAGCTGGTGGCGTTGAATGTAAGTGAGATAGCACCATTGTTTGCGTTTGCCGGTGTGGTTTTGATCGTATTCCTCAAGAATCCCAAACTCCATTATTTTGGATCGATCGTAGCCGGTCTTGGTGTTCTGTTCATTGGTATGGATATGATGTCAACGGCGATGGAACCATTGCGGGAATCACAGACATTCATTTCTTTGATCACGAATTTCTCAAATCCAATCATTGGAATCCTGGTGGGGGCCGTATTTACAGCCATTATTCAGAGTTCTTCTGCTTCGGTTGGTATCTTGCAGGCTTTGGCAAGAAGCGGACTGATTGGTCTGGATGGCGCCGTTTATGTATTGTTTGGTCAGAATATTGGTACATGTATTACCGCGGTATTGGCTTCGATTGGAACCGGCCGTGAGGCAAAACAGACCACCATCATTCATTTGAGTTTTAATATCATCGGTACGATCATCTTTACGACGGTATGTTTATTGACGCCGTTAACAAGTTTGGTTGCCGGCTGGTCACCGGATAATGCCGCACAGCAGATCGCCAATATGCATACATTGTTCAATGTAGTGACAACATTGATCTTGTTGCCGTTTGGTACGTATCTGGCTGCCTTTGCACAGCGCGTGCTTCCTTCGGAAAGCCTGGCAGCCGATTCAGAAGGTTTGATGTACCTTCAGCCATTACCAAAAAGCAACAAGCTGATTGGTTTGTCGGCCATCAATGTGCAGCAGGTCAACGATGAAGTGATGCGTATGATGAAGCTTGCTTATACAAATGTATCCGATGCCTTTGATCAGCTGATCCATTATAAAGAAGAACGTTCGAAAGCGATCCAAAAACGAGAAACCGCCGTCAATTTCTTGAACAGCGCAATCTCAAAATATATCTCCGATGCCTTTGGAAATGCCAGCATGAATATGGATACATCCAAAGCGCTGACGGCTTATTATACAATGCTTGTGGATATTGAGCGTATTTCTGACTATGCGATCAACATGGATCGTCAGGCGCTGATCACCAGCAAAGAAGAGATGAGCGATAAAGAAAAATCGATCCTTAAGAAGATGAAAAAACGGACGTTCAAGATGTACGACTATATCTTCAATCTGGATAAGGCCAATGAATACAACAATCAGATCGATGAGAATACACAGGAATGGCGGGCAACGCAGATCCAGGGCCTGAAAGACAAGAGCATTTCAAGCGAACTGGGAATTGCCTTCTCCCGTATCTTGACCGATTATGACCGTATCAATGATCACGCAGTCAATCTGGCTGAAGAAATCGATAAAATCGATGAAAGTCTTCACGAAACACTGCTCGATGAAACGCAGGTAACGATCGCAAAAAATTAGCACCTCAGGGTGCTTTTTCTTATGTGCAATAACGAGGGCGGTGTGATAGAATAGAACATGAAATTCGAGGTGAAGAGTATGAAAATTGGATTCGATAATCAGAAGTATCTGGCCATGCAGTCAGAACATATCAAAGAGAGAATCAATCAGTTTGGTGATAAATTGTACTTAGAATTTGGTGGAAAATTGTTTGACGATTTTCATGCCAGCCGTGTGCTTCCTGGCTTTGAACCGGACAGTAAACTTCAAATGCTGCTTCAGCTGAAAGACCAGGCTGAAATCGTGATCGTTATCTCTGCCAAAGATATTCAACAGAATAAAGTCCGTCAGGATCTTGGCATTACTTATCAGGAAGATGTTCTTCGTCTGATCAAGGAATTCCGCAAGATCGGCTTGTTTGTAGGCAGTGTGGTGATCACACAGTATACAGGACAGGATGGAGCGGATAAGTTCAAACAAAAATTAAAACGCCGGAAGATCAATTGTTATTATCATTATTATATTGACGGCTATCCGACCAATACGCAGAAGATCATTTCTAAAGAAGGATTCGGGAAAAACGACTATATCAAAACACAGCGCCCTTTGGTCGTTGTGACAGCTCCCGGTCCAGGTTCAGGGAAAATGGCTACCTGTCTGTCCCAGCTCTATCATGATCATGTTCATGGCATCAAAGCCGGATATGCCAAATACGAGACATTTCCAGTATGGAATCTCCCTTTGGCGCATCCGGTCAATCTGGCCTATGAGTCGGCAACGGCGGATTTAAATGATGTGAATATGATCGATCCTTTCCATTTGGAAGCATATAACCAGGTGACGGTCAATTATAACCGAGACATTGAAATCTTCCCGGTACTTCGCAATATCTTTGAAGCCATCTATGGAACCAGTCCTTATCAGTCTCCGACAGATATGGGCGTTAATATGGCAGGGTTCTGTATCAGTGATGATGCCGCCTGCCAGGAAGCCAGCAAGCAGGAGATCATTCGTCGCTACTTCAACTCCAAGACACGTTTTGTAAGAGAGCTATGTTCCGAAGAAGAAGTTCAGAAACAGGAACTGGTCATGAAACAGGCCGGTATTACCGAAGAAGACCGACGCTGTGTCGTTGAGGCCCGTAAAAAGGAAAAGGACAGTCATTCCTTCAGCGGCGCTTTGGAACTGATGGATGGGACCATCATCACCGGCAGAACGACGAATTTTATGGGAGCCTGCTCCTCGGTATTGATGAATGCGATCAAGCACCTGGCAGGCATCGATGACGAAGCCCTGCTGATTGAACCGGAGGCTTTTGGACCGATCCAGCAATTGAAGACCAAGTATCTGGGAAGCATCAATCCCCGTCTTCATACCAACGAGATCTTGATTGCACTTAGCTTAAGTGCCAAATCCAACAGTCTGGCTAAAAAAGCGATGGATCAGTTGAAATCTTTAAACGGAGCCCAGGCTCACTTTACTTGCGATGTAGGACACGCCGATGCATCGGTGTATGCAAGTTTAGGAATACAAATTACATTTGAAGCAGAAAAACACTAGGAGGATCATTTATGGCAAAATCAATTCCATCCAGCGGAGCCGGAGCTATCCGAATCATGTTAAAGAACAAGGATGAACTGCACTTTGAACAACAAAGCAAGAAGGAAAGCGAAGAAAGAACAAGCTATTTGTATGACATCTTCTATGACAATGTGACGGGAACCTTGAATATGTCGGTTGTCAAAGGGGAAGTCCATATTGCCGCTTTGAATTTAAGCGTGGGCAAAGTGATCACTTTGGAAAATGACCAGAATCTAAAGAAATTCTGCCGCTACATATTGGAGAAAGACGGAGAGGAATGTTAGTTCGTTTATACGTTGTCATCGATAAAGAAGATGACAACTTAGAAATGGATGTCAAACAAAGATTGAATGCGCTTTGTCCGCAACTGTCTTTTTCGCCTTCCCGGCCTCAGCCTTCCCTGGCGCATTGTCTGGAGTTTTATGGAACCGCCAATATAGAGGCAGAAGATATTGATTCGCTATTACAAGAGTTGAATAACGACTGGGAAGGCTCTCAGGAAGACTGCAGCGCTTATGGATTCAATACGCAGATGTTTCATGAGCATGTTTATTATCTGCAGTTTCAGATCTTGTAGGAGTTATATATGATCGATTATACACAAGGAGCCAATGTACAATATCATATTGGTGTATCGGAAGATCAAGTGGGTAAGTACGTGATCCTGACCGGAGATCCAGCCAGGGTCCGGGAAATCGCTATGTATTTGAAGGATTCTTCTCCGGCAGGAAAGAATCGGGAATACGAAAGCTATACCGGGTATTTAGAAGGGGAAAAAGTTACGGTGATCTCTACCGGGATTGGCGGGCCCTCCATGGCTATTGCCCTTGAAGAACTGGTTCGCCTTCATGCCCATACGTTTTTAAGAATTGGCACCAGCGGCGGGATGGAACTGTCTGTTCAAGGCGGGGATCTTTGTATTGCCAGCGGAGCGATTCGTGCCGAAGGGACTTCCCGTCAGTATGCACCGGTTGAATTCCCGGCGGTACCGCATTTTGAGGTCCTGGAAAAACAGATTCGAGCTGCACGGCAGTTAAAACTTTCTTATCATGTGGGTGTTGTTCATTCAAAAGACAGTTTTTATGGGCAGCATGAGCCGGAGAAATCCCCGGTAAAAAAACAGTTGATCGATCAATGGGAGGCGTATTGCGCCCTGGGTACGATCTGTTCGGAAATGGAAAGCAGCACCTTGTTTATCGTGGGTCAGGCACTTCATGTTCGTACCGGCGCCATGTTTATGGCACTGGCCAATCAGGAGCGGGAAAAGCGAGGTCTTGAAAATGTTCAGAATCACGATTTGGATCCGATGTACCGCTGTGCCATTGAAACAATAAGGGATCTGATCCAGGAAGATAAAAAAGAACAAACCATCAATGGTTTGTCCGAAGAGATTTAAATACATCAGGAATTTGTTGAATAAGATCCTGCGGGAGAATGGAGGCAGGGTCTTTTTCTATGTTTGCGCATTGTGCGTGAATATAGACACCTAAAGCACCGGCTTCCAAAGCGTTTCGGTTTTGTCCGTAGAGTCCTGTGATGATCCCGCATAAAATGTCGCCGCTTCCACCTTTGGCCAGACGGGAATTGGGCTGATTTAAGACAAAGAGCGCTTGTTGATGCCCAATCAGGGTCACATCGGATTTTAAGACAAGAGTGCAGGATGGATATCGCCGGCAAAAATCAGAAACGACAGAAAACGGATCTTCCAGGATATCGGATACTTCCTTGTCGCATAAGTACGTCATTTCTTTGAGATGGGGCGTCAAAATGACGGGCGCCTTACGCTCTAAAAGTGTTTTTTGTTCCTGCAGTCCCCAGCAGGCATCGGCATCCAGCAAAACGCATGCAGAAGAGCACAATGCGCTTTTTACCAGGGCTTTGGTGCTTTCCTGACGTCCCATCCCGTTTCCCAGCGAAAGAATATCGTAGTTTTCTTTTACTTCATCCAGGATCAAAGCGCTTTTTGGGTCAAAATAGCCGTTAGTTTCAGGAGCCATCAGATTCATCGCAAATTCGATCTTTTGTCCGATGATCTCATGGATGCTTTCAGGGATCATGCATGTCAGAGTTCCAATGCCGCTTTGATAACAGGCCTGCAATGCCATTGTGATGGCACCATGCATGGAACCAGAGCCTCCAATCATTAATGCTTTTCCAAAAGTCCCTTTATGGCTGTGATCGTCTCTTTTAGGAAGCAGATGTCGAGCCAGACTTTCATTGATGAGAATGCCGCTTTGATATTGAGACTGGATCTTGGACGGAATCCCGATATCGGCGCCATATACCCTGCCGCCATGTGTTTTTCCCTGATTTAGTAACAATCCTGTTTTTATAGAACCAAGACTGACGGTGATATCGGCCTGGATGGCACAGCCAAGAACCTTTCCAGTAGTGGCATCAATTCCGCTAGGAACATCGACAGAAAGGATGCGGGCTTTGGATGCGTTGACCTTTTCGATCAAGTCTTTATAGAATCCGGTGATCGGACGGCAAAGTCCATTTCCAAATAAGGCATCGATGATCCAGTCCGCGTTTTGAAGATTCTCTACATTTTCGAGGCGTTGATGATCAAGCTGTTTTAAAATGTCCCATTGTACTTTTTCATCGTGGGACATTTTGTTTTCTTCCGGCAGCCATACCGAGGCTACGATGCCTTCTTTTAGAAGAAGGCGAGCCAGAGCGATCCCGTCTCCGCCATTGTTTCCCGGTCCGCATAAGATCACGATTCGATTCTTTGAAGAAAGACCTTGAGCTCGTAAAATATTGAGTATTTCCATGGCCGCATGTTCCATCAGCACCAGTGAAGGAATGTGATATTTCTCTATGGCCAAATGATCGGCGTTTCGGGCTTGAGCCGCTGTGCAAATGTATGTTTCCATAATTTAACTATACTCTAAAAACGAAAAAATGGCTTCTATTTTTTAAAGCTATGTTATAATGATTTTTACTGAACACAAGGGGCGATAACTATGGCAGATTCTTCCAAGATCAAAAAATCAATCATATTGAGCGGGCTGGTAGGCACAGGCGGTATGTTTGTGGCCAAACTGATCGGGATCATTTATGCGATTCCTTTTTCAAGTATTTTGGGTTCCGATGTCTATATGGGAATCTATGGTCAGGCTTATAATATTTATTCTTATGTGCTGAGTGTGTTTACGGCCGGCTTTCCCTTTGCGATTGCCACTCTGGTTGCCCGTTATACCGTATTGGAAGATGCCAAGACGGTCTTAAAAATTCGTAAATTATCAATCATTGCTCTGGCTGTTATGGGCTTTGCGGGAATGTTGTTGATGATGGCGCTTTCTGGGCTTTTAGCTCCGCTGATGGTGGCAGAAAGCGTAGAAGTCATGAAAAAATCTTTACAGATCTTATCGCTGGCTATCTTTTTTGTTCCGGTCCTTTCGGCATTGCGAGGGTTTTACCAGGGAAGAAAAGAGATGGAACAGTACGCCTTTTCCCAGGCGTTTGAACAGCTGTTTCGGGTCGGCTTTTTACTTTCGATTTCGTGCCTTTTTGTATACGCGCTGGGATTGGAAAGAAAATGGGCATTGTATGTATCGGTTTTATCCACCTCAGTGGCCGCCATTGCGGGAATTGCACAGTTTTTGGCTTTTGATAAGAAGAAAAAGCTGGAGATTGAAAACGAGGCGAAAGAAGAACCACAAACAGGAATCACTCAGTCTGCCTTGTTCAAGGAAATGTTTATGCTGGCGATCCCTTATATGATCTCGGCGATCTTTGGCTATTCTCAGCAGATCTTCAATGCGATCTTGTTGCCTACAGGTCTGCATCTTCACCAATATAACGAGCAGACGATTTCCACGATCATTTCCGCAACGAACTATGTCGGGGTCAAGATCACAGCGATCCCGATGATCCTGGCTCCCGGCTTTACGGCCGCCATTATCCCGCATATTACGGAAGCTTTGACAAAGAATGATCTTTCCAAAACCAGAAAAAATGTCATTGACTGTATCAATGTTGTCTTGTGTATAGGGATTCCAGTATCTTTTTGTATCTTTTTATACGCAGGTCCGATCAATTATACATTGTTCTATACAGAAAACCTTTCCATGAGCAATTATGTTCTAGCCTGGCTTTCCATAGAAGGCTTTTTAGGAACGTTAGGTCCCGTTACGACCAATTTGATGATGGCTTTGGGGCTGAAGCGCACCTCTTTGCGGCGGATGATGATCTCCAATGTTATGAAAGGGTGCCTGATGGTTCCTTTGACGATGTTCTTCGGCTTTGCGGGAAGTGTTTTGACATCGGTGATTGCCGATGGCTATTTGATGATTTTCAACTTTAAAGAAATGAAGGATGTATATCAGATTCAATTTAAGAAGACCCTTCAGATCCTTGTTCGTCTGGTATTGGTGATCCTTGCGATGTTTGTGGCCTGTCAGCTCTTGAACTGGATCGGATTGTCTGGCCAGGCCGGATCAAAACTTGTGGCTTTTGCCTGCATGTGTCTCAATGGGGCTTTGAGCGTTCTTACAGGATTGATTGCCGCCTATTTCTTACGCATTCCGCAAAACGTATTCCATATTCGCTTAGGAAAGAAAGGAGCCTGATCCATGTACGATATTATAGTGGTTGGAGCAGGACATGCCGGAATCGAAGCGGCAGCGGCAGCCTGCCGGATGAATAAAAAGGTGGCTTTGGTCACATTGGATCTGAATATGGCAGGCTCTATGCCGTGCAATCCCAGTGTGGGCGGACCGGCCAAAGGTATCGTTGTTCGCGAGATCGACGCCTTGGGCGGTGTCATGCCGGTCATTGCGGATCAGACGGCCCTCCAGTTTAAAATGTTGAATACCACAAAGGGGCCGGGTGTATGGTCTTTGCGTGTTCAAAGTGATAAAGAAGAGTATAAAAAAAGAATGGCCGATCTATTGGCCCATATGAAAAATCTCGATGTGATCGTGGATGCCTGTCTGTCTTTGCACATTGAACAAAATGAAGTCAAGGGGGTCATTCTGGAAAAACATCAACAGATCGAGGCAAAAGCGGTGATCCTGACGACGGGAACGTATATGACTTCCAACATCTTAAGAGGACACACTTCCATTGAGTCAGGACCGGAGGATCAGAAAACGATTCATTCGCTTTCTCAATGTCTTCGCGATCATGGCATCCAGACCTTCCGTCTGAAAACGGGAACGCCTCCGCGAATCCAAAAAGACAGCATTGATTTTTCAAAAGCCGAAGTGCAGCCGGGGACCAACACGTTCTACAGTTTTAGCGAAACAACCCGGGAAGAAGATGTGCTTTCTTATGAGGAGCAGGAAGTGTGTCATTTGATCTATACGACGCCGAAAACGCATGAGATCATTCGCCAGCATCTTCATGATTCGGCCATGTATTCCGGGCTTGTCAAAGGGGTGGGGCCACGGTATTGCCCCAGCATAGAGGATAAGCTGGTTCGCTTTGCGGATAAAGAAAGGCATCAGCTGTTTCTGGAACCGGAATCACGAAGCCTGGATACGATCTATCTTCAGGGCTTTTCTACCTCAATGCCTGTAGAGGTACAGGAAAAAATGGTCCATTCTTTGCCAGGGCTGGAAAATGCTAAAATCGAAAAATATGCCTATGCGATCGAATACGATGCCGTGGATCCTCTTCAGATGAAGCCGACCATGGAAAATAAAGTGATCCATAATTTGTTTACGGCTGGACAGATCAACGGAACCAGCGGTTATGAAGAAGCGGCCGGGCAAGGCTTGATGGCTGGAATCAACGCTTCCCTGAAAATTGACGGGAAAGAACCATTTGTATTAAGACGGGATGAAGCTTATATTGGGGTCATGATCGATGACCTTTGCACCAAAGGAACCAAGGAGCCCTACCGTCTTTTGACATCCCGGGCAGAGTATCGTCTTCTGTTGCGTCATGACAATGCCGATCAGCGTTTATTGGAAAAAGGATACCAGATCGGCGTGGTATCCCAAAAGAGATACGATGCCTTCAAAGAAAAAATGAACCAGATCGAAGAGGCTAAAGTGTATCTGGATCAAGTGCATATCAAACCGACAGAAGAAATCAATGCCTATTTATTTTCTTTGGGATTTGAATCTCTGGCTCATGGCTGTTCGGCTTTAGAGCTTTTAAAGCGTCCAAAGGTTACGGTTGAAGGGTTACAGCCATGGCTGGACAAAAAAATATCGAAAAAGGTTGCCTCACAGATCGAAATTGAAGTAAAATATGCAGGCTATATCGAGAAGGCAAAAAGAGATGCCCGTCATTTACAGTCAATGGATGCACGTGCTCTTCCGGAAAATCTGGATTATCTGCATATGGATAATCTTCGCCTGGAAGCCAGACAGAAACTGGATCAGATTCGTCCGGCGACCTTAGGACAGGCTTCTCGAATTTCAGGGATCAATCCCAGCGATATCGCAATTTTGTCTTTGTATGTGAAAGCGAACAAAAGATGATATAATGAAGTGGGGATATCTATGAAAAAGGAAGTAAAAGTCAGAAAACGAAAAAGGGGACAAAGAAGTTCTTCCCGATCCGGCAATCAGCCTTTATTCAAGGTGATTCTTTGTACTGCGCTTCTGGGGGCCACGGTTTTCTTTATCTGGGGTGGAATACAGGATCTGCAGACTACGACGCAGTTAAAACTCAGCATCCAACAAAACCAGAAGGAAATCTCTGAGTTGGAAGAAGAAAAGGAAGAACTGGAAAAGACATACAATAACTTAAACAATCCGGATTATGCCCGCTATTATGCGATGGGACGCTATCATGTAACCCAAAATGGGGAGCAGGTATTCATTTTCCCAGGGGCGGATGAAAAAGAAGAAACCGAAGAGTAGATCTCTTCGGTCATTTTTTTACTCAATATCGGCGTAAAGCCCCGTGCTTTAGCAAGGGGGAGTGTCAAATCAGTTTTCTAAATAAAGCTTTTAAATCTTCGACGCTGGCATCTTTTGGATTTCCCGGAGCACAGGCATCTTCATAAGCTGATTTTGCCAGGAAGTCCAGATCTTCTTCTTTCAAGGCTTCCAGCTTTGTCGGAATGCCGACATCGATGGACAATTGTTGAACGGCATCTACAGCCGCTTTACGATATTCTTCCTGGGTCATGGAATCAACGTCTTTGACGCCCATGGCACGGGCAATTTCACGATATTTATCACCCGTGCAGTCGGCATTGTATTCCATAACGATAGGAAGCATCATGGCGCAGGCCACACCATGGGGCGTATCATAAACAGCGCCTAATGTATGGGCCATCGAATGAGCAATTCCTAATCCAACATTGGAGAAACCCATACCGGCAATATATTGTCCTAAAGCCATACCTTCACGGCCTTCTTTTTCATTGGCCACCGCACTTCTTAATGAACGGCTGATGATTTCGATAGCTTTTAAATGGAACATATCGGTCATTTCCCATGCCGCTTTGGTTGTGTAGCCTTCAATGGCGTGTGTCAGGGCATCCATTCCGGTAGAAGCGGTTAATCCTTTTGGCATGGAAGACATCATATCAGGATCGATGATCGCGATGATTGGCATATCATGAGGATCGACACATACGAATTTTCTCTTCTTTTCTACATCGGTAATGACATAGTTGATAGTCACTTCCGCAGCGGTTCCGGCGGTCGTTGGAACGGCGATGATAGGAACGCAAGGGTTCTTGGTAGGAGCGGTTCCTTCTAAAGAGCGAACATCCTCAAATTCCGGGTTGGCAATGATAATGCCGATGGCTTTGGCCGTATCCATAGAAGAACCTCCGCCAATCGCAACGATGTAATCGGCTTGTGCTTCTTTAAAGGCCGCTACTCCTTTTTGGACATTTTCAATGGTTGGATTGGCCTTGATATCGGAATAGATCGTGTAATCCAATCCGGCTTCTTCAAGAACCTGAGTCACCTTTCCTGTAACACCGAATTTGATCAGATCCGGATCGGAACATACAAGGGCTTTTTTAAAAGCTCTTGCCTTGGCTTCATTGGCGATTTCCTGAATGGCGCCATAGCCGTGATAAGACGTTTCGTTTAACATAATTCTGTTTGACATAAATTGAGCCTCCTTTATGAAAACGCTTTCTATTTTCATTTTATCAAGCCGAATCGAGGATGGTAAGTTACAAAAAAACGAATCTGTCACTTTATAAAAGATCAAGATCCGTAAATACTTTTCTTAATTTTTCCGGCATGGAATCTGTCATTTGTTTTGCGAGAATCTGCGGGGATGTTTTAGCGTTACTCAACAGCCATTTTACCGTCATGTAGATCGATCCCTGGCAATACATTTCCAATTGAAACTGCAATTCTTCCGAGAGTGGATGTCGCATTTTGTCCTGTATCCGATTTGTATAAAAGGCAAGGATCAGTTCAAAATCATGATCGCGAAGATTGTTCTGGTCATCGTTTTTAAAGGCAGCTTCAAAAAAGAGCTTTTCCTGATGGATAAATGTAAATTTTTTGACCAGCCCGTCGTAGATCGTTTTTCCTTCGCCCATGTGTTCAAAAGATTCCAACAAGATCTTGTCAAAATACCAGTTCACCAGATCCTGACGATCTTTAAAGTGGCGGTAAAAAGTCTGACGGGAAACGCCGCAGGCATCCGTGATATCCTTGATGGTGATTTTTTCCAGGGGCGCTTTTTTCATGCATTGTTTCAAGGCTTGTGCCAGTAAATCCTTCGTGTCCATAGCTATATGATAAGAAAAATA
>NZ_CALVGO010000002.1 GCF_944327125.1 uncultured Faecalicoccus sp. | reverse complement strand
TTTATATATGGAATCGAATAAGTCTTTAATCGTTTGTGAACAAGCTTGTAATTGGGCATCCATCTCGTAACACAGTCATAAAAGGCTCTAGAATGATCCATATGGCTCAAATGACATAGTTCGTGTACTAGAATCGCATCAATGCATTCTTTGTCTGTAAACGCTAAATTGGCATTGATTGTGATTCTTCTTTTTGAAGGTGTACAACTTCCCCATTTACTGGAATAAAACCCCAGATGAAGCTCGATATCTGAAATATTCATTTTATGACACAAAAAATTGAATCGATCCTGAAAATAAGCGGAGCAGATCTTTAATACGGCATTATGGAAAACGGAAGATGTTTCCTTACAGTATATTTTATCTTCGGTGATCCTCCGGCTTCCATCAATAAAATAAATCACATAATCTTTTTCCAGTATGCGAATACTATCTCCACTGGATAAAGGCAAACATTCTTTTGATAACTGGGCTTCGATCCATTGTCTATGACAAAGTATAAAAGAATCGATCTTCTTTTGAGAAACCTTTAATGGAGCACTTACGATCACTTCTCCATTTTTGATTCGAATAATGATGTTCTTAATTTTTTTCCGTTTTAAGATATATTCTATCATTGCAAATCTTTCAATAGAGAGTCCGCTGCCTGATCGATCAAGTCTAAAACGATTTCTTTTTGATTGTCGGTATAATCCTGATACGTGTTGATATCTCGAATCAAATCCAACATTGGAAGGGTTGCGTAAAGGTTACAATTGGTTTCCTGAACGAATGAATTAAGTTCTTCCTTATTGTAGAAATCAATTCGTTCCTGACAATTTGGACATTCCAGATACGCCATGTTTTCAATCACTCCATATACTGGAACTTTCATCTGTTCACACATATGAATGGCTTTAGAAACGATCATAGAGACCATTGGCTGTGGTGTAGATACCATCAAAACGCCGGAAACCGGTAAAGACTGCATAATTGTCAAGGCTACATCACCAGTTCCTGGCGGCATATCAATGAGCAATACATCCAGATCTCCCCATAAAACATCCGTATAAAATTGTTTTACAACGCCTGCAATGATAGGGCCACGCCAAATGACCGGGTCGCTTTCATTTTTCATCATGAAATTTAAAGACATGATTTTAATTCCCTGATCTACCTCAACAGGAATGATGTAGTTTTCCTTTGTCGCATAAGCCTGTTCTTTTTCCGCTGAAAACAATCGAGGAATACTTGGACCGGTAATGTCGGCATCCATGATTCCAACTTTCAAACCTTTTCTTGCCAGGGCTTTGGCCATCATGACTGTGATCGTAGATTTCCCAACACCGCCCTTTCCTGACATGATCGATACGATGTTCTTGATATGGTTATTCGGATTGTTTTCTACTCCACAAGTAGACTGGTCTTTCCCGCAATTTCCCTGATTTGGGCATCCTTCACATGACATAATTATTTTTCCTCCTCTTTCTCTTCCAAAAAATTAAAATACTCATCGTAAGCTTTTGTCAAACGCTGATTTTGAATGTGCGTGTAAATCTGTGTTGTCTGGATGTCGCTATGCCCCAGCAATTCCTGTACGATTCGTAAATCCGCGTTGCCTTCTAACAAATGTGTCGCAAAACTATGTCTTAAACTATGCGCAGAGACCTTGTGATTCAATCCGCACTCATCTGCTTTTTGTTTGATCAGATTATGAACGTACTGACGTGTACAAGGTCTGCCTTGCTGGTTGATCAAAAAGAGATTCGTTCTTTTTTTTAACCATTTTTCACGAATCGTATCGCGATATCTCAGCATATCTTCAATACAAGGCTGAGCAATGGGAACGATTCTTTCCTTATCCCCTTTTCCTAAGATTCGTAATATTTTTTCGCTAAAGTGAATTTGGTGTAATTCCAAAGAACACAATTCACTCACTCGAAGTCCGCAAGAATACAGAATTTCTAAGATCACTTTTTGATAAAACTGCTTTTCATCCTTAATATCAAAAGATGAAAAGAGTTTTTCAATTTCTTTTTGCGTGCAGTAAATCGGAAGTTTTTTGCTCTTTTGGAAACCATGAATAACTGAGATAGGATCTTTTATGGCCGGATGATTCATACTCGTATATTCGTGAAAAGAACGAATAGCGGCAAGCATTCGATTGCCGCTGGATGGCACATGTGTGTCCATAAACTCCATCAAAAAATGTTCCACGGTTAAAAGATCGATTTGTTCCATATTTTTGTATCCATGCTGTTCCAGATAGGAACAATAGATCTGTAAATCACTTTGATAAGCAAGAACGGTGTTTGACGACTTGTTTTGGACAATTTCAATGTTCATTAAATAATCCGAAACGGCTTCTCTGATATTCATTTCTATATTTTATCACTTTATGAACAAAGGTTGAAGAATATTGCAGTCACAGTTTGATTCTTTAATTGCTTCTATCAAGATGGATTTGGCAATATTCCTGTCATAAGCGATTTGCAATGATTTTATATGAAAGTTGTACTGAAACAAGAAATGAGCTATTTCATTCAATCGATTGGGACGATGAACAAAATAAAAACGCCCATTACTTTTTAATAAACGTGCCGCATTTTTGATCAATTCTTCCAGCGAAAGATTGATTTCTACCCGTCCATACTGCCGGAGCGTATATTGAATATCCGGATGCGTGGCATCCATCTTGAAATAAGGAGGATTTGATACGATCACATCAAATTCTTCATCCTCAAAATCCTGAATGCGTGAATGAACGATCCGAATATCATGTTTAAAGAACTGGGTATTCATTTGTGCAATTTGGCAAGCTTCTTCCAGTATTTCCACGCCCACCAGTTCCTTTACATCCACATCGTCACAAGCGTATAAAAGTGCAGCGTTGTTCGTTCCAATATCCAGTACTCTTTCATTCTTTTTTACCTTTAAAAACTGTGCCAAAAGTTTGGTATCGGTATTAAAATGAAAATGATCCGGATGTTGGTAAATTTTCTTATCTTTCGATATAAAGTAATCCAGTTTTAACTCATTCATCTTCGTTTCTCTCTTTCAGTAAATCGCTTGCCTTTTTAAAAACATTGCCTTCGGTCTTTTTATTGAGTTTATCAATGATCCAATCTGTATCATGCAAAGGCGATTCAAAGATCGTTGGCTGCATCAATACCTGCTCCTGATTTTTTATAGAGCCCATATGGACACCTATGTGGCGATATCCGATCGGTTCAAAGTTTTCCTCAATTAAGTTTTGTATCGCCTGAAACATAAGTGGAAACTGATTGGTATAATGAGATAAGTTCTTAGAACGAACAATATTGTGAAATTCTGTGTCGCGCAAAGACAATGAGACCAACTGGCCCATCTGATTATCCCGAATCATTTTTTCTGACAGTTGCTGCGTTAACAATCGTGCTTTTTCAAGAACTTCATCAATTGTATACAGATCATATTCAAAAGTTCGCGATAAAGAAAGCGATTTTCTTGTGGAAGAAACTTCCAGCTTATCACTGCTGTTGCCTTTTACTTTTTGGATCAAGGCATATCCGTTTCTTCCTAAGATCTGCAAGACAGTCTGTTCATTTTCCGGATTGGCAAAATCTTCAATAGTTTCAATGTGTTTTTCTTTCAACAGAGGAATTGTCTTTTTTCCCAGTCCTACGATTCGATCAATCGAAAGTGGAAACAATTTGTTTGGAATCTCTTTTTTACGTAAAACGGTGATTCCCTTTGGCTTACGCATATCGCTTGCCATTTTGGCAAGAAAGCGTGTTGGAGCTACTCCGATGGAAACACTGAGCCCCAACGTTTCCAGCACTCCATCCTGGATTTCAAACGCCAGATCCAAAGGTCTTTGGTAATGTGAAATGATCTCGGTAACATCTAAAAAACATTCATCGATGCTGCAAGGTTCCAGTAAATTAGAATACTTACGCAAATACTCAAAGAACTGAGCGCTTATGGAACGATAGTAGTTGTAATCGCCCTGGACAATAATAAGCTCGGGACATTTTTTTAAGGCTTCATAGACCGGCATCGCCGAATGGACCCCAAAAGATCTTGCCTCATAATTGGCTGTAGATAAAACTCCCCGCTTTGACAGCGAGCCTACAGCCATCGGTTTTCCTTTTAAGTCAGGGTTTTTTAATTCTTCACAGGATGCAAAAAAAGCATTTAGATCAATATGGAATAAAACTCTTGCCATTTAGGAAGACTCCTTAACCCTTTGTTTTAGTTCCAGAGCGGCTAATTTAGAAGCCTCGGATAGTTTTCCGCTAGACATCATTGCCAGCTCTTCTATCGTCTCCTCACGGTTTAGAAGAGAAACCATCGTTTGAGTGGAATTTTCTACGACTTGTTTTGAAACTTTAAAATGGGAATCGGCCCAGGCGGCCACACTGGCCAGATGTGTAATACATAAAACTTGATATTGTCCAGAGAGCATTTTCATCTTTTCTCCCATTTTAAAAGCGACTTTTCCACTGACGCCGGTATCGATCTCATCAAAGATCAATGTTTCGGTCGCCTTCTGCGAATGAAAGACAACCTTTAATGCCAGCATCAAACGGGAAAGCTCGCCTCCGGAGGCGGCCTGCTTCAAGGGTAAAAATGGCTGTCCAGGATTCATAGAAACTTCATAAAAAATCAGATCCACTCCATTGATAGAAGGATCTTTGGTTTCAAATCGGACTTGAAAACGCGCATGTTCCAACATTAAATCATGGAAATGCGATTCCAAAGATTGAGATAATTTCGACAATACCGCTTTTCTATTCATTGAAAGTTTATTGGCTATCTCATCATAATGGCGCTTTTTTTCATTTAACTTTTTTTGTAACTTATCTAAAAGATCATCACGATGAATAATAGATTCGATTTGTGTCATGAGCTCCTTTTTCTTATCGTTCATTGCTTCAAAGGAACCGCCATATTTACGAAGTGCTTTTTTGATCGCAAATACTTTTTCCTGCATCGAATCCAGATTCAGTGAGTCCTGATAGAGGATTTCTCTTTGAGTTTTAATTTTTTCCGAGACATCCTGCAACTGATAATAGGTATCCTGCAAGTACTGGGATTCTTCTTTCATTTCATCACAAGAATCAATGGATTTATACACATTGTAGATTTGATCAAGGATTCCATTGTCCTGATCCAAATAATAGGCTGCCTGAGAAAGATCTTCTAACGTTTTCTGAGACCTGGATTGATTTTCGATTCGCGCCAGAAGATCATCGTATTCTTCCTGAGGAATCCAGATTTCCTCAATTTCATTGTATTGATCTGTCAAAACATCTAACGTTTCTTCACTCAATTGATTTTCTTTTAAATCCAGGTATTCATTAAGCAATTGTTCATATTCTAAAAATGCCTGCTTGACTTGTTTACGTAATGTGACCGTGTTGGCATACTGGTCCAACAGATCCATCTGCACACCAGAATCCATCAAATAAAAAGTATCTTGTTGGGAATGAACATCGATCAGCATGGAAAGGATCTCTTTTACAAAATGTAAGGTTGATACTTGCTGATTGATACGTATTGTACTTTTTTGTGTATTGGTGATCGTTCTCTGGATAATCAGATGATCTTCAATATCAAAACCATTTTCTTCCAACAAGTCACATACACTTTGTTGAGGTCGGGATAAAACCATCTGCAGGATACATTTTTCTTTTCCTTTTTTTACAATGTTATTGGGAATGCGCTTTCCCATCAAATAACCAATCGCATCAATTAAAAGCGATTTACCAGCTCCTGTTTCTCCGGTAATGGAAGTCATTCCTTTGTCAAAATCAATGAAGGCTTTATCAAATAATATATAGTCTTTTACATATAACTGTTCGATCATCTTCTCACCTTCTTTCATTGGCATACAACATGAATTCCTGATTGCCATTCCTTCCTTTGATAACGGAAGGCATGATTTGAACGTTTTTAAAATATTGAAGCATAAATCGTCTATAATCATCCACAATATTTTTTTCGATTTTTTTATTTTTCAAAATACCTTTGTGATTTAAGTATTTCGGTCCGCACTCAAATTGCGGTTTGATCAAAAAGGCACAATGCTGGACCTTTAAAGTTTCTAGAACCGGAATAAGTATTGTTTTCGCAGAAATGAAACTCACATCCATGCAGAAAAAATGAATCGAATCCTCGAACCAGGAACAATCGATTTCACGGGCATTCATCCCTTCCATTTTTATGACTCGACAATCTTTTTCCAAAATAGGATCCAATTGAAGATGCCCCACATCGAGAGCATAGACTTTGTAGGCTCCATATTCTAAAGCAATTTGGGTAAATCCTCCTGTGCTGGCTCCAATATCCAGGACCACTTCATTATCCAGAGACACATCAAAAGTATCAAGACACCCTTTTAATTTATAAGCCCCTCGAGAAACGTAGGTGTTTGAATCATCGATTTCAATGACATCGGTTTCTTCCACCGAGAGACTGGGCTTTTTCTGTATGGTCCCATTGACTTTAACTTTACCTTCTTTGATCAGATCCTGTGCTTTTGTTCTGGAACCTAATCGAGAGGCACACATAACATCAAGACGCATTCTATTCCTGCCCTTCTATTTCATGGAATAAAGTTTCTAAGTCAATGTGTTCTTTTTTTCTTAATGAACGAATTGAACCATGTTCGACAAAATGATCATGGATGCCAATGATTTCTATGGAAGGATCGATTTGATTTTTAAATTCCAGGATTGCACTGGAAAGGCCGCCGATCATAACATCGGTTTCAAAAACAAAAATTGGCAGCTTACGTGAAAAAAGATCTTGAAGCATAACTTCATCCAGTGGCTTGAAAAAGCGAGCATTCACAACGATAACAGAAAGATCATTTTCTCTGGCTGTATGTTCGATTCTTTCCACATCCGGGCCATAGGATATCACAATCGCTTTTGGATGATTTCCTGTCACACTCTGGGTCCAGGTTCCAATTTCAATTTGCTGCATGGATATTGAATCAGGTACGTAAGCCTGCCCTCTTGGATATCGGATGCAAAACGGACGTTTGGATAGAAAAGCTGTATACATAAGATCATACGCTTCTTTGGCATTCTTAGGCTGAGACAAAATCAAATTGGGTATGCTCCTCAGCATAGAGATATCAAAGACACCCTGGTGCGTTTCGCCATCGTCTCCGACAAGACCTGCCCGGTCGATTCCGATGACCACCGGCAAATTCATCCTTGCCAGATCATGATTGATTTGATCATACGCCCTTTGAAGGAATGACGAATAAATACTGACAAAAGGATGCAGCCCTCCTGCAGCCATTCCACAGGCCATAGTCACGGCGTGTTGTTCGGCAATTCCACAATCAAAGAAACGATCCGGAAAAAGTTTGGCGAATTTTAATAGTTTGCTTCCCTGTGCCATAGCGGGTGTGATCGCAACGATTCCTTCATATTGTTTTGCCAGATCGATCAAAGCATCTGAAATGATCTGTGACCAACTCTTTTCGTTTGGCGGCAGTTTCATCAATGATTTTCCCGTTGAAATATTGAAAGGAGAAACTCCATGCCATTTTCCAACAGTATCTTGTTCGGCAAAGCTGTAACCCTTCCCTTTTTTTGTTAAAACATGGACAACGATTGGACCATCATGCTCCTTGGCTGCTTCAAAGACTTTGATAAGTTCGCCAATATCATGGCCATTTACCGGTCCCATATAGTCTAAATTAAATTCATTGAACAAAGGAGCATCAATCAAGCCTTGTTTGAGTTTGTCTTTTACAAAGGTCATGAATTTCAATGTTTCTGTTCCCACTTTATTTTTGCGAATATGTCCTTTCACATCGTGTTTGACATTTCGATAGATACGGCTGGAACGAATGGATGTAATACGTTTTTCCATGCCTCCGTGATTTTTAGATATAGACATGTTGTTGTCATTAAAAATGATAATCATTTTTCTTTGTTGGGCACCGATATCATTCAAAGCTTCCATGCTCATCCCGCTGGCAATGGCTCCATCCCCAATCAAACTGACAACGTTGTAATCTTCCTTCTGTAAATCACGGGCAACGGCAAATCCCAAGGCAGCACTTAGTGAAGTGGAAGAATGACCCGCCTCCCAACAATCATATTCACTTTCGTTGCGTTTTTGAAAACCGGACAGCCCTCCCATTTGTCGCAATGTTGGAAATAAGGTAGAGCGTCCTGTTAGGATCTTATGCACATAAGATTGATGACCAACGTCAAAAATCAGTTTATCTTTGGGAGCGTTAAATACATAATGCATCGCAATCGTTGTTTCCACGATTCCCAGATTACTGGATAAATGACCACCAGTTTTCGAGATATTTTCAATCAAAAAACTGCGAATGTCCTTAGCCAGATCATTTAACTGACCAATGGATAGATTCTTGATTTGTTCTGGTGATTTGATGTCGTATAAACGCATACCGTTTCCCTCTTTTCTCACATCAATATGTTCGGTTGATCAAATAGCTTTTTAATTCTTTAAAATTCTCACAAGGTGAATGCAATTTATTCAATAACTCTTCAATTTCCTGATTCAGTTTCAATACAAAGTCTTTAGCTGAGTCCAATCCAAGCAAAGAGATGGCCGTCAGTTTGTTATTTTCCAAATCACTAGTAGATTTTCCTAAGACTTCACTTGAACTTGTAACATCTAAAATGTCATCCTGTACCTGAAATTGTATCCCCAGTTTGGTGCCAATTTCTTCCCAGATTGGAAGATCTTCCTTATGATTGGACAAAATGGCAGCGCAAACCATAGGAAGAGTTAATAATTTAGCTGTTTTATAGACCTCAACATTGATAAGATCTTCAAAGGTACGAGAACAGCTGTTTTCAAATTTCATATCCAGATCCTGTCCAAGGATCATACCCTCGATACCGGCATCTTGGCTCAACCTTTGAATGACTTCGATCTTCTGGGCATCACTGCACGCAGTTTCAAGCGCGACCTGAAATGCCTTTGTTAAAAGAGCATCTCCCGCCAATACCGCAACAGCCTCATTATACGCTTTGTGACAACTAGGTTTGCCGCGGCGAAGATCGTCATCATCCATACAAGGAAGATCATCGTGGATCAAAGAATAGGTATGGATCATTTCAATGGCGCAACCGCAGGGAAACCCATATTGGGGATCCAACCCATAATCTTTTAAAATCGAAAATAAAATCTGTGGGCGCACCCTCTTTCCACCATTCATCAACGAATAAGACATTGCTTCTTTGGTCAAAGAAGGCATTCCTTCATTCACTTTTTCTTTCAGGTATTGTTCAAATGTCTCCATCATTGTCATGTTGTTCTTCCTCCTGAAGATTGATCAACTGATCCATTCGATTTTCAAAATCTTTTAATTGTTTCGAACATTGTTTGGAAAGCTTGAGACCTTCTTCAAAAAGATCCATTGCTTCTTCAAGGTCCAAATCATTCGAATTCAATAAATTGACGATTTCGTCCAAGCGTTTCATCGCTTCCTGAAATTTTAATTTTTTTTGTGCCATAGAGTTTTCTCCTCCTTATCGATGACAACTGTATTTAAACATCCATCGTTTAGATACACCTGGAGTCTATCTTCTGTATCAACCTGATCGATGCTGGCAATCAAAGATTTCTCCTTAAAGACAGCGGCATAGCCTCTTGCCATGACCTTTAAAGGACTATAAGCATCCAGTAAAGAAATATTCTTGACCAGTTGATTTTTCTGATGGTTTGTAAAAGCTGTCACAAGAGATTGAAGTTTTTGTTGATTCATTTTTGAGTGTAGCTGAACCATCGTCATTTTTTTAGATATACTTTTGATCATGTTATCCTGCAGATATAAAACTTTGTCTTTTTTATTAGAATACGATTGAATACCGTGTTCCAGACTGGTCTGCAAAGAATCTAACTTAAGCTGTTTTTCATAGATCCAGGAATACGGATCTTCAATGTATGGATTCTGCTCAAGAGAAATGAGTTTTTGCCGATTCATGTCGAGTAAATGATTCAACGATACGATCATCTGCTCTTCATAAGAGGATAGAATTCTTTTTACTTCTTCCTGATCCGGCGTCACCCATTGCGCTGCGGCCGTCGGCGTAAGCGCCCTATGGTCGCAAACCAGATCACACAAGGTGGTATCTACTTCATGACCGACTCCACTTACTGTGTAGGTCTTACATTCATAAATTGTCTTGACCAGATGTTCATCATTGAAACAGAAGAGATCCTCAAAACTTCCGCCCCCACGGACGATCAATAAAGCATCATAATCTTTTGAATCCGCCTTAACGATCTGTTTGATCAAAGAAGCAGGAGCTTGATTTCCCTGGACATAGGCCGGATAAAGCGTAATCTTCAACATCGGCCATCGCTTCTCAACTGTTTTTAAAACATCCTGCAGCGCGGCCCCTTCTTTTGCGGTGATCACCGCTACGTTTTCAATCCAGTCTGGCTTTGATTTTTTGTGTTCTAAATCGAAATATCCTAATTCTTTAAGACGTTTGTATCTTTGTTTAAGTTCCAGGTAAAGATCTCCCAGACCATCGGGTTGAATTTTTTTTATATACAACTGAAGCGATCCTCTTGCCTCATAGACATTTACGCTTCCCTGCACCAGCACCCTCATGCCTTCTTCCAAATCAAAATTCATATGCCGTACATATGAAGAAAACATAACACAGCTCATTTCCCCTTTTTCATCCTTCAATGAAAAGTAATAATGTCCCGAACGGTGTTTTGTGAGATTGCTGACTTCCCCCTGGATCCATACCGTTGAAAAATCAAAGGTCGTGGTTAAGATCGTTTTGATTCGAGCCAGGACCGTGGAAACGGAAACCACACGTTTATCGTTCATAGGCGGTCCAAAATTCCATTGATCAGTTTATAGCTTGTATCATCGCAATACGCCTTGGCAAGATTCACGGCTTCATCGATGACAACCGGCTTGGCAGTCCCAATGACATGCATTTCCTGGTATGCCAGCAATAAGATGCATTGTTCCAGTAAACTTAGCCGATCAAAAGTCCAGTCTTCCCGTAATTTTTTTTCAATGTCTTGAATATAGGCATCTTTGTGCTCAATAAGATCGATCGTTAAAGAATAAAGAAAAGGATCGATTTCATTTTGTCCGTGTGTGGATTCAAACAAAGACCGTCGGATGTCTTTGTTCAATAAAAGATTTTGATATAAAGCTTCCATTGCGATTACGCGTTGTTCATGTCGATTCATTTCGGTTCCTGTCCTTTCTTATATGGTACTTTAGCACTGGGTACAACCTGACTGGCTGGTACACCATGTACATCCTGATCGTCAAAAAATATATTTGCACCAAAACTTTTTAAAACCATTGTTTTATCCGCCCCTTGAAGAAAAAAGACTTCATCTACATCGATATTCCATTTTCGAAGAGTTTTTAAGACACGTCTTCCTGTATTTTTATCGCGTGAAGTCACGATTGCGGTCCGAATCAGCTGATATTCTCTTGTATTTTTTTGAAGATTGGCCAGACAAAAGAGAAACTTTGCCAAAGGTCCCTTCTTCAGTGCACGATCTTCATTAGAAACTTCATTTTCCACAAAGGCATCCAAGCCTTTCCTTTGAAAGATCTTTTCACTGTCACTGGAAAATAAGACGGCATCGGCATCAAAGGCAATACGAATTTGATCTGAATTCATTGAATAGATTTGATCGGTATTGTAGACAAGTCCTGCGGCAAATCCGTTGTTGATTGCATCATTGACATCCGATTCATTACAAGACAAAAATAAATCAATACCAAAGGCCTCCAGATAGCGTGATATATTTTCTCCGCCGCTCATAGCCATACGATTGATATCGAGATCATAATGATCTAATGAATTGATGATGCGGAGAGATGTTTCCGCAGAGTTACGTGACATTACGATCACTTCTACTAGTTTTTTATGCGTCCTTTGGTTGATCGAAAGCAGATTTTTGACCAAGTTAAATCCTGTGCCTGGTTCCAATATTTCATCTTCATGAGAAAGCTGATAGTCTCGGTACGATTCCAAACCATCCTTTTCAAAGACAGAATTTTCTTTTTCCAAATTAAACAAAGCGCGGCTTGAAATTCCTACCACCAAATAATCATCAAACGATACGCTCATCTATACCCTCTTTTCTTCAAAAAAAAGGAATCCGAAGATCCCTTAAAAAATAAATCCGACAACCTGAATCTCGATAGAAGCAGGTTTTAAGCCCGTCATATATGAAATACTTTCAAAGATCTTGTGTTGCAGATTTGCACAAACGTCAGAAACATTTGCCTTATAATTGATTTGGATTGGAACATTCATGGAAAGTTGATTTTCGTTAATGTTCGAACTCAAGGTATTTGTGTTTCTTAACCTGGAAGATTCGGCGAGCTTGACATTTTCATCTTCTTCGATCACGTTCAACGCAATCGACGTAAACACACTTTTATTTAAACGTACTGTTCCTAAATTACCATTATTTTCTAAAGTAATATATTCCTGTGCCATTATATAACCCTCATTTCTTTTTTCATTATATCAAATAATTTAAATTATAGATATATTATAACGCGATTAGCACAATCTTTCCAATGTTCCTTATCATTTTTCTTGGCCGTACCCTTTATTTTGAACCGATATTCTTGATATAAAAACGATTCATTGTCGAATGGATCACAAACGGCGGTTTTTCAATGAAAGTGTATCCCAGCTTTTCATATAGATGAATGGCCGCTTTTAAGTTGGAGTGCGTTTCCAGATACAGCTTTTTATATCCTTTTCTTTGGGCAAAATCTTCCAAAGTCTCGATCAGGATCTTTCCAAAACCTAGCCCCTGATAGAAAGGATCTACATATAACTTTTGAACTTCTGCACAGTCCTCTATGTTTGTCAAGGGAGCCATACCGATTCCTCCTGCCACTTGATTGTCTATGATAAGAACAAAATAAGCTTTTTCGTTTTGATAATAGTTACTGAGATGCCTTAGCTCAGGATCAAAATACGCGGTTCCCGGAACATCCAAATGCAAAGCTTCAAGATTGGAACGTATGATTTTAAAAAGAATGGGATCGTGTTCACAGGCAATAGGTCGGATCATCCATTTCATTTTGGATCATTCCCTTGCGGATATAAATACCTTAGATCTAATGGATAAGATCTTGTCTTTGCCAGGTCTTTTTGAAGCTGTGTTTTCAATTCATCGATTCCATTAAATTTCATTTCTTCACGAATCTTGTCATAAAAATAGATTCTGAGTTCTTTTCCATAGAGATCAGCTTTAAAATCAAGTAAATGCGCTTCGATCGTTTCTTTTTGATTATTAAACGTCGGGTTTTTCCCAACGTTGATCATAGCCTTATAGATTCGGCCGTTGACACGTACCGCTCCAACATATACTCCGCTTTGAGGGACGATATACTCTCTGGATAATCTAAGATTGGCTGTAGGAACCTGAAGAAGACTGGTCCCTCTATGGAAACCATGTTCAACGATTCCCTGTAAAGAATAGGCATAACCTAACAGCTGATTCGCATTGTAGACAAGTCCGTTTTGAATATAGGATTCGATCCGTGTGCTCGAAATTTTTCCGTTCTTATCTTCAACCGCCTGGACAACATGAACATCAAAATCATTCTGATCTTTTAAAGTATAAATATTTCCAGAGTTTTTGGAAGCGTAATGAAAGTCAAAGCCACAAATCAAAGCCTTAATGTTTATTGATTTTAATAACTGATGAAAATCAGAACAATTTAAAGAAGCCAGTTCTCTGGAAAAATGAAGAATATAAAAATATTCGATCCCAAAACAAGCAGCCATTTGTTTTTTATCTTCCATTGGAGTGATATGTTCAATTTTTCTTTCAGGATGAAACAAGGTCCATGGATCTGGATCAAAAGTGATCAGTGCAGAAGGAAGTCCTTTTTGATTTGCGATCCTTAAAGTTTCTTTTAACAGGGCCTGATGACCTTTATGGAATCCATCAAAAAAACCAATGCAGGATACCGTCGAAGGTAAATTAGGAATATGTTCTAAATCAATAAAATAACATTCCATTACCATAGCCCCCTTTTGGATGCATAAAGATCCTTTTCAATATTTTCATAGACCGCGATAGGTTCCCCTTTTAAACTAACCACGATTTGTTTCTCATTATGATTCGTAAAATATAACTTTTTTCCCTGATACACGGGAGTTGGATCTTCAATTTCCACGATAGGAAGATGATCCAGAAGCAGCTGAACCGGGTAAAATTTTGGTTCTTTTTCAATATCTTCAAGAGTTTGTGCCTGATCCAGAGAAAAGCGACCGATTTTTGTTCGAACCAACGATTTCATACAGCCTAGATTTCCCGTTTTATGAGCAAATTCCTGACAAATGCTGCGAACATAGGTTCCACTGGAACAATGAACTTCAAAAGAAAGCTGCTGTAAGTCAACAGCTTTGATTGAATAGATCTCAACGTCCTGATATATCGGTTCAATCTTGAGATTTTGGCGCTGATAGTCTATCAATTTTTTGCCATGGATCTTTTTTGCACTGGTCATAGGAACAAGCTGTGTTTGCTTGCCCATAAATGTATCAAGTACACTTTGAAAATCAAAGTCAGTTCGAATCTCCTTTTCGTTTAAGGTATTCCCAAAAACATCCATGGTATCTGTATCCGTTCCCAATTGGATCGTAGCAATATAAGTCTTATCGGTGTCTTTTAAAAACTGAAGCACTTTACAAGCTTTTCCCACCAGTACGATCATTAAACCGGTTGCCTGGGGATCCAATGTTCCTGTGTGACCGATTTTCTTGATGTGTAGAATTCTTCTTAAACGATTGACAACATCATGACTTGTCATTTGAGCCGGCTTGTTTACCAACAAGATTCCATCCATTTTATCACCGGTCTTATTGTACTTTGTTTTAAAAATGCGTGCAACTGATATATAATAGCTAGGTCAGGAGAAAATCAATGAAAATTCAGTCTATATTAAGAGAGATACGAAAAGCCGATCATGACTTTCAGCTAATTGATGACAACGATAAGATCTGTGTTGCCTTAAGCGGTGGAAAAGACAGTATGCTGCTGTTTCTGGCATTATCGATCTATCAGAAATTTGCGCCTCATTCCTTTGAGCTATGCGGCATCCATGTCGATGTTGGCTTCGATGAATTTGAACATGAGAAAATGATTGATTTTGCCAAAGAACACAATCTAAACCTTTATATTGAAAAAACACAGATTTTCGAAATATTGAAAAAGAATCGGAACACAAAAGGTGAGATTCAGTGCTCTTTATGCTCCACCTTAAAAAAAGGAGTTTTATTTGAAAAGGCCAAAGTTTTAGGATGCAATAAAATCGCTTTAGGACATCATGGAGATGATGCGATCGAAACACTTGTCTTGAATATGGTCCATGGTTCTAAGATTGCTACCTTTATGCCCAAACAATATATGTCCCGAATGGATATGTACATGATTCGGCCGATGGTCTATTTAAAGGAGGAAACCATTGAGCAGGTATGCATCAACAATGCGATTCCTTCAGTAAAAAGAGTTTGTCCCAATGACGGTCACACACAGCGGCAAGACATCAAGGAATTGCTCCATAAGTTCTACTCTCATTACCCGCAGGCACAGGAAAACTTTTTAAAATCTTTGTCCAATCAGGAACAAATCGCCTTATGGACAAAAGAAAAAGGCTCTGAATAAATTCAGGGCCTACTTTTGTTCATCACAGAAATAAGTAGCTTCCATATCGGCTGTACTTAATGCGAATGCCAGTGGAAAATGCTCGAAAGTGTATCCTACGTTTTTAGGCGAATCCTCATTAGAAAATCCCATATGGTAACGAATCGCAAAAGCTTCTTCCCGGCTAAGTTTCATAAAAGGTGTGATCATATAGACACTCTTTTCCCCATGGCCATATGGCATCTTATCTTCAAATTCATAAAATGGAACTTGTACCCATTCACCATTCACTTTTTTATTCCGGAAACTCTCTTTATAGACATTGATTTTACATACATCGTGAAGCAATGCTACGATCGCAATCGATTCATCGGAATAATCCATCCCATAAATATCTTTCACGCGTGTTCTTTGCAGATAATCCTTTAGACAGTAAAAAACATGGATGCTGTGATCGACCAGGCCTCCAGAATAATTGCCGTGAAACCGCGTGCTGGCCGGAGCGGTAAAAAAATCAGAATTTTTACCGGTTAAGTAATCCAGAAATTCTTTTGCACCATCGCGATGAATATACTTTTTATAAATTTCAATAAACTCTTCTTTTTTTGACATGATGAACACCCTCAAATAAACAATGATAGAAAGCGCCCAGCGTAACGGATACAAATCCAATCCAGGATAAAATCTGCAGGGTCGCCATTAAACAAAAATATGGATCATTTTGCATACAATTTAAGATATCTGACATCGTATCACTTCCTTAATCTACATACAATATAAATATGAAAGTGACATTATTTATGTCGATACTAAAATCAGTTATAAAAAAGTCCCAAGGAACGGAGATCTTTCCCTGTATGTACAGGTGGGTAACCTGTGTTAAGTCTTAGGATCCCCACTCGCAGCGGGTCTTCAACACAAAATAACAACATCCGGTTTCCCTTATCTCTAAGCGTAGGAAAAATGTTATGTCCTTGGGTAATTTCATCATAGCCGACTTTATCTTAGAAAGCAAGTCTATCGATGATAAATGGAAAAGCTGGTTTGATATATATCCTATTTTTGAGGTGGACGAACTGCATATTCATTATGATTAAGTAATACGCATATTCACTCCGAGTAGACTTCAGTTAACGGAATACGCAAAAAGGTAAATCTCATAATTTGTTAAAATTAGAGATTCACCTTTTATTTTATGCCTCTTCTTTTTCTGTGATCTGGATATGAAGTTCTTCTAACTGCGCTGGATCGACTGGAGTAGGTGCCTTAGACATTGGGCATTTCGCATTCGCATTTTTAGGGAAAGCAATCACATCACGAATGGAATCACTTTCGGACAAGATCATCGCAATACGATCTAAACCAAATGCGAGGCCTCCATGCGGAGGAGTACCATACTGGAAGGCATCAATAAAGAATCCAAACTTATCTTTGATTTGCTGATCTGTAAATCCCAAAAGTTCAAAAATCTTCTCCTGCAGTTTGTTATCATAGATACGCAAACTTCCTCCGCCTAATTCATAACCATTTAAAATAATGTCATAGGCATTGGCACGTACCGCTTCAACATCGCTGTCCAACAATGGGATATCTTCTTCCATTGGCTGTGTAAACGGATGATGGCTTGCCTGATAACGACCCAGCTCTTCCGAATATTCAAACATTGGAAATTCTGTGACCCATAAGAAAGAGAATTCATCTTTTTTCTTGAATCCCAGTTGATTTCCAATCTCGTTTCTTAATGCGCCTAAAACGGTACAAGTTCGACTCCATGTATCACTCACGATAAATACACAGTCATTTTCCTTTAGACTCAAACGCTGGTATAAGTTTTGTACTTCTTCATCGGATAAGAACTTACGGGCCGATCCGGATAAATCGTTGTCTAAAGCTTTGAGCACAACAAGCCCTTTGGCCCCATTCTTTTTGGCCAGATGCGTGAAGTTATCGATCTGTTTACGTGTAATATGACTAAAGTCATGAACGACGATTGCCTTGATGCTTCCTTTTGCCTCAACAATAGATTTGAAGACACCAAATTCAGTATTCGTAAAAAGATCCGTGATCTCCTGAAGCTCCATTCCAAAACGGTTGTCTGGTTTATCGCTTCCGTAACGATTCATGGCTTCTTTATATGTCAGGCGCAAGAAAGGAGTTTCGATATCAATATTTTTGACTTCCTTCATCAGTTTCTTCATCATTTCTTCCATCATCGTAAGGATCTCATTTTCAGATAAAAAGCTGGTTTCAATATCTACCTGTGTAAAATCGGTCTGGCGATCGGCTCTTAGATCCTCGTCACGGAAACAGCGGGCAAACTGATAATATCTTTCAAAGCCGGAAATCATCAACAGCTGTTTATAAAGCTGAGGAGACTGCGGCAGCGCATAGAAACTTCCCGGATGCACACGGGATGGAACTAAGTAGTCACGCGCTCCTTCGGGTGTACTTTTCCCTAACATGGGCGTTTCGATCTCGATAAAGTCATGTTGATCCAAATATTCACGCATACTGCGAGTAATCTGGTGACGCATGATCAATTTTTTCTGCATAACGGGTCTTCTTAGATCCAAATATCGATATTCAAGACGCGTATCCTCCAGGGCATCGGTTTCATCGGCAATGATCAATGGTGTGGTTTTGGCCTCATTGACAATTTCAAACCCATCCACCTGGATCTCGATATCTCCCGTTGGAAGATCCGGATTCTTGTCTTTTCTTTCAACAACGGTTCCTGAAACATGCAAAACATACTCATTCCGTACATTTTTAAGGTCTTCGCTGAATTTTTCATCAAACAAGAGCTGACAGATACCGCTTCGATCTCTTAGATCAATAAAATTCAACTGACCAAAATTTCTCTTTTTACTGACCCATCCAACCAAATCAACATGGGTTCCAACATCTTTAAGGCGTAATTCTCCGTTTTTATGTGTTCTTTTCATAAAATCCTCCTAATGATGATCCTCATCCACAAAATAATGATCCAGATATTCGATCAATTGATCCTGAGAAATAGATTCCTGTGTTTTCTTTTCGATGTTTTTGATCGTAATCAAATGATTCTTGCGTTCATCTTCGCCGATGATCAAGGCAAATTTAGCATGACTACGATCAACGGCTTTGAATTGTGCTTTAAAACTTCTTTGAAGCATGTCCATATCACAGCGATAGCCATAAGCTCTAAGCTGCGTCAAAATCTTGAACGCGTACATTCTGGCGCTTTCATCCAAACACATAAGATAAGCATCCAAACCTGGCTTTTCTTCCAATGTGATTCCCTCAGCTTCCAGGGCGATCAATAAGCGTTCCATTCCAAGCGCCCATCCAATACCGCTCATTTGTTCCGGACCGCCAAAATACGGAATCAAGTGGTCATAACGGCCGCCCGCAAGAACCGTGGATTGGGCACCCATTTCCTGATTCATAGATACAATTTCAAAAACGGTGTGTGTATAGTAATCCAGTCCTCGAACAAGCTGATCATCGACTGCATAAGGGATCTCTAATTCATCCAGGAGATGACAAACCGTTTCAAAGTATTCCCGGCTTTCATCGTTTAGATAATCTTTCATCTTAGGAACGTTTTTCATGCATTCCTTGTCATGATCCACCTTACAATCCAGAATCCGTAAAGGATTTTGCGCATAACGTCTTTTGCAGTCGGAACATAAAGTATCCACATAAGGTTCAAAATACGTCTGAAGCGCCTGACGATAGGCAGCCCGTGATGCATCATCACCTAAAGTATTCAAACAAACTTTTAAATCATTTAAACCTAACGCCTTTAAAATAGAAAACGCAAGGACGATTGTTTCAACGTCCGTAAATGGACTTTTATTCCCTAGACATTCGATCCCAAACTGATTAAAAATGCGAAGACGTCCTTTTTGCGGTCTTTCATGACGTGCCATCGGTCCCATGTAATAAAGCTTGACAGGAAGATCCGGATTCGCATACATCTTATTTTCGACAAAGGACCGAACAACACCGGCCGTTCCTTCCGGTCGAATCGTCAGCGAGGTTTTAGAATTTTCCAGCTGAAATGTATACATTTCCTTGTTGACCATATCGCTGGAATCGTTTTCTCGTTTAAAGACATTGGTATGTTCAAAAACAGGTGTCCGAATCTCATCGTAGTTGTATAAGTAACAGAATTCTCGTAATGTTCTTTCCAATGCCTGCCATTGATAACTTTTTTCGGGAAGCAGGTCCTGTGTCCCTCTTGGAATTTGATATGCCATAAATACTCCTTTCAAATAATAAAAAAACGCCCCTGGATAAGGACGTTTGCACGCGGTACCACCTTACTTCATACATTCAGTATGCTCTCTATGTCTTAACGCGACTTACGGTCGATCTTTTCAATCGACTTCTCCAAAGTGTCCAATCTGTATTTCTTCAAATCTTTTCACCAGCCAGATTCTCTCTAGATTCGTCTTACAGATTTCTCTTTATCATAGAATTAATCTAAATTGTCAACATTGTGATATACATTCTGTACATCGTCTACATCATCTAACAGGGTAACCAATCGTTTAAACAGGTCAAGATCTTCTCCCTGTAAAGACACGGTTTCATTTGGAACCATTTTATTTTCTAAAACTTCAAACTTCACATCTGGAATCAAGGCTTCAATGGCCTCTTTGGCATCATCCAGCTGTGTTGGATCTACAGTGATCGTCATATATCCTTCTTCGATTTCAATTTCTTTTAAATCGATATCCTTATTGATCAAGGCATCCATCATGGATTCTTCATCGTCATACTGGATAACGATCACACCCAGATGTTCATAACCAAAGCTAACCGAACCGCCAACGCCCAGTTTTGCATGACTCTTGTTGAAACAAGCTCTTAAATTGGCAATGGTACGATTGGGATTGTCCGTTAAGCAGTCGATGATGATCGTGCTTCCTCCCCCCGATCCAAAGCCTTCATAACGAGCACTGGAATAATTTTCATCGGCACTGGATTTGGCTTTCTCGATGGCCCTTTTGATAACATCTGCCGGCACATTGTTGGCTTTGGCACGTTCAATTGCCTTTTTCAGCGTCTGGTTCATATCCGGATTTGGATCACCGTTTTTTGCCGCTACTAAAATTTCCTTTGAATATCTTGAATAGATTTTCGCTTTTTGATTGGCCGTTTTCTGCATGGCTGCAGCACGTACTTCAAAATGTCTTCCCATGTTTTCACCTCAAATACCTTTCTAGTATAACGTATAGCCTATGAATTTTCAATTGTGTCATAACGCTCAATGATCTTTTGCACCAGCGGATGTCGTACAACATCTTCTTTACTCATTTCAACAAAGCCGATACCATGGATTCCTTTTAAGATTCGGGTGGCCTGTACCAAACCCGATTCCTCTTTTCGAATCAAATCGATTTGCGTAATATCACCATTGATGATCATTTTTGTCTTCTGTCCCATGCGCGTCAAAAACATTTTCATCTGTGCTTTTGTCGTATTCTGGGCTTCATCCAGAATCACGATGGCATTGCTTAAAGTTCTTCCACGCATAAACGCTAAAGGAGCAATCTCTATCACCTGTTTTTCAATCAGTCGTTCTACATTTTCCACACCCAGCATATCGTATAGAGCATCATAAAGAGGTCTTAAATAAGGATCCACCTTATCCTTCATGTCGCCGGGCAAAAAGCCCAGTGATTCACCGGCCTCCACAGCAGGACGTGTCAATATGATCTTTTCCACCTTATCTTCTTTCAAGCAGGAGACGGCATAACAAACTGCCAGGTATGTTTTTCCTGTTCCGGCCACTCCAGAAGCAAAGATAATATCGTTGTTCTTAAAAGCATCACATAATATAGCTTGTCCAAGCGTCTTAGGATAAATGATCTTGCCCGATCTTGTTTTCCCCAAAGGTTTAAGATGTTTAAGATCAAAATCCTGTAATCGGTGATTCTTTGACAGCTGGCATAAATATAGGATGTCTTGAACCGAAATCTTTTTTTGAAGAGTTATAAGATCAAAACTTGCCTTCACGGCCGCTTCAATTTCCTCAGAATATTCACTGTCACATTTTAGAATCTGATCTCTAAGAATCAAATCACAGCCGAATTCCTTTTTTATGGTTTCTAAATTGATATCATTGATCCCGGCAAACAATTGAACATCTTCATAATTTTTAGAACTTAAATCAATATTTTTGTATGACATGGATTCTCCTATAAGAAAAGAATCTGCAAATGCAGATTCTTATTTTCCTCTACGTGCTTTACGTGCAGCTTCAGATTTTAACTTTCTGCGTACACCTGGTTTAACGTAAAATTCTCTTTTTCGGGCCTCAGCAAGGGTGCCGTTACGAGATACCTGACGCTTGAATCTTCTCAATGCATCATCAAGCTGTTCGTTCTCTTTAAGAACTACCTTTGGCATTTGTTTACCTCCCTTCCTGAGCTTTCAACACGTTGATTATAGCAAAGACATTTCATCATTTCAAGCAAGAATATCTAATTTATGCCATAATTTCACACAATTTTTACAAATTGGAATACCCTGCTTCTTTAAGACATTCCCGAACACAATTGTTATCGCCTATCCAAGGGACACGGCCGGTGGCATGGTACATAAAAGGCTCGTCTCCCTTACCCAAAATCAAGACCACATCTCCTTTAGAGGCATTATCGATGGCCTGCCGAATGGCCTCATAACGGTCTTCCAAAAACAGATTGGGTGTATTTTGAATTCCTTCACGAATTTGTAAGGCAATATCTTTAGGATTTTCATCGCGAGGATCATCTTCGGTCAAAATGATCATGTCGGCATATTGATCAGCCAGTTCCCCAAATACTTTGCGTTTGGCAATATCTCTTTTTCCGGCCGAACCAAACACCGTAATGACGCGATGATCTTTTCCGGCAATGTGACGTCCATATTGGAACATCTGTTCCATACCATCCGGCGTATGGGCAAAATCCACGATCACATGGAATGGCTGTCCGCAATTGATTTGTTCCATACGTCCATCAATTTGCGGAATTTTAGGACACGCCTTAACAATTTCTTCGATCGGCATACCGGTTTCGTGCAAGGCAGCTATACAGGCCAGTAAATTATACACATTATAAACAGCGACCAGACTGGAACGAATCGCATATTTTTTGCCCTGATAGATCAAATCAAAAGTGCTGTATTGTGAATTGATCTTTACGTTGATAGCCCGGTAGTCACACTCCCGAGTGATTCCGTAAGTGATCACTCTGGCTTTAGAGATATCTTTTAAATCATTAAATTTAGGATCGTCAACATTTAAAACGGAAACACCGTCATCTTTGACAAGATTTTTAAACAATAAAGATTTTGCTTCGAAATAGCTTTCCATCGTTCCATGAAAATCCAAATGATCGTACGTAAAGTTTGTAAAGATGGCGACATCAAAACGAATCGCATCCACACGATGCTGAGCCAGACCATGAGAACTGACTTCCAAGGCGCACGCTTTCATCCCTGCACGCACCATATCGCTGAAAGTCTTTTGAAGAAACAGAGCATCCGGTGTCGTAAGATCGGGAGCCAATCGAACCTTGCCATATTCAATGGCAATCGTACCAATGTAGCCGCATGGTTCTTTGAATCCACGGATGTATTTAATAATATTGGCACAAGTACTTTTCCCGTTTGTTCCCGTAATTCCATACATGGTCATCTTATCCGTAGGCTTCGCATAGAAAAGGCGTGCACATTGATTCATGCATTCATTGACATCCTGTACTTTGATATAAACAGCTCCCGGCATCTTATCCATTAGATCCCGAGAATGAACAATTCCCACGGCTCCGTTTTCAATGGCCTGATCAATAAAGTCATGTCCGTCATAGGTAATGCCTGGCAAACAAAAATACAGGTCGCCCTTTTTCACTTTTCGAGAGTCAAAGCATAGACCGGTAATGTTGATGGTCGGTGCATTTTTGAACAATTTACTTAATCGCATACTACCCCTTCTTTCTGATCGGCGTAATAAACACCATCGATGATCTTACTCTTCTTTACTTTCATTCGTCCTTCCAGTTTTTGATCTGATTGAATAATTACGGGATGATACTGACTTGTATAACCATGATAGTTTCCTTGATCATCTTGTCGTTCAATCAAAACTTCCAATTCATCAAAACGCTTCATATCTTCATTTCGTAACTGTTTCGATATTTCCAGTAAACGATCGGTTCTTTGTTTGACGATCGATCCATGGATCTCGCCTTTCATCGTACTGGCCAATGTACCATCTCGTTTTGAATAAGGAAAAACGTGCAGAAAAGAAAAATGACATTTCCTCAAATTTTCCAAGGTGTTCTCAAATTCCTCATCACTTTCCTGGACAAATCCGCAAATGATGTCTGTTGAAATTGAAATGTCCGGGATGGCCTGACGAATGGATCCAAGTTTATCGATAAATTCTTCGATCGTATAAGGACGCCGCATACGTTTTAATGTTTCATTGCAGCACGATTGAACAGGAATATGGAGATGGTGACAGACACGGTTTGTTTCCCTCATCAAATCTAAAAGTTCCTGGTCCACCTCAGTAATTTCAATACTGGAGATCCGATAATGCACATGATCTGGCGTATGCGATAAAAGTTCTTTCAACAAAGTGGACAGGCCAATGTCTCCATCCTGGTATCGCCCTGTATGGATTCCTGTTAAAACGATCTCATTATGTCCTTTATTCGATAAATCCTTAGCGATGGACAGGACCTTTTCTTTTGGCAAAGATCGCTGCGGTCCCCTGGCATAGGGAATAGCACAATAGCTGCAAAATTGGTTGCAGCCATCCTCGATCTTTAAAAATGCCCGATGTTTGGCTTCATAAACATGGATCGGCATTTCTTCAAATGTAGTAAAATTTGATAAATCTTCGACCAAATCCGTATGGACACGGGTTTGAATCAAATCTTCAATGCGTTCAACGATCTCATTTTTATGTTTGGCCCCGATCAGAAGATCGACCTCAAGATCTTCACGCTGCACTTTCGAGGCATGCTGTACGTAACATCCCACCGCTACGATCAAGGCGTTCGGATGATGTTTTTTTAATGAATGGATTCGCTGTCTGGACTTTGAAGCAGCCGTATTAGTAACAGTACATGTATTAACGATACAAACATCACAGCTTTCTTCTGGGTTGACATAGATGTGTCCTGCTTTTTCAAGCTGTTCTTTATAGAAATTGGATTCATAACTGTTCACTTTACATCCCAGTGTAATGATACTAAACCGCATTATTTATCCTCCCTGGACATTGCATGCTGATAATCGATACAGGACAAGGCATAGATTGCCGCCGTCTCTGCCCGCAGGATACGTTTTCCCAAAGAAACGGGTATAAAGTGATCGTCTTCAAGCATATCGATTTCATTGACATCAAAACCACCTTCCGGGCCGATCACAATCGTAACACTTTTGGGATCTTTTTTTAGACAGGAAGCGATGTGCATAGAAGGATCAAACTGTTTTTCATAACATACCATATTGCAGGAGGCCTGGTAATTCCGTAAAGATTCAACAGTTTGTACAGGTTCCAGCATAACCAAATCGTTGCGATTGCATTGTTTGCATGCATCCAGCAAGATCTGATTCCATCGTTCATACTTTTTCATCTTTTTTTGTTCGTCCAGTTTCACAACACAGAAACGGCTGTCAAAAGGCACGATGCGACTGACACCCAGTTCACAGGCTTTTTGAAGCATCCACTCAAATTTATCCTGTTTGATCAAAGCACAGCATAAGGTCACATGAAAAAGTTTGTTTGGGACTTCGATTTCATCAAAGATATAAATATATGGTTTCTGCAAAGGATGCGCCAGGAAAGCTCCTCCTTTTTTGCTTACGACCTTGATTGTTTCTTTCTTTTCCGTACGAAGAACATCAAATAAATGATGCGCCTGTTTTTCATCCAGCATGATTCGTTGATCTACTGAACAAAGAGAATCTACAAACACTTGCTTCATTTTGTTTCCCCCTGCATGGACATCGCCATGAGCTTTTTGATTTCATATGGTTTAAGCCGACGATACTGCCCCGGTTTGAGATCCTCCACTTCGACAAATCCAACTTTTTTTCGATGAAGGCGGCGAACTTTATACCCTAACAACTCCATCATATTTTTTACCTGATGATTCTTTCCTTCAGTGATCGTTAGCTCAAATCGACATCGGTCTCGACCTTCATCGGTATCAAAAAGATAAACCTTGGCTGGAAGATATTTTTCATGCGCTCCTTTTAGTCCTCTTCGAAGCTGTTTTATATCTTCGTCTTTCAAGATTCCCTGAAGATTGACAATATAAGTCTTTGGAAGATGATAGCGGGGGTGGATCATTTTATTGGCAAAATCACCATCGTTGGTCAAAAAAAGAACACCGCTGGTATCAAAGTCCAAACGCCCTACAGGATAAATTCTTTTTTCACTCGGCATATAATCCAGCACGGTCTTGCGTCCCAGTTCATCGCGGCTCGTACATACGCATCCCTTGGGTTTGTTCATCACATAGTAAACATGCTCTTCTTTTTCAAGAACCGTGCCATTGATCTCGATCGTATCGTTCGAATGGACCTTGGTTCCCAATATGTCAGTTACTTTGCCGTTGACTTTTACTTTCCCCTGTATGATATATTCTTCTGCCTTGCGGCGGGAACAGTAACCAGATTGTGCAATCACTTTCTGTAAACGCTCCATTACTGATCCTCCTCACTGAAAAGTTCATCTTCTTGTTTCGTTTGAGGAAGCTGCGGCAATTCTTTGATCGTCTCTAAACTAAACGCATCCAAAAATGCATCCGTAATAGAATACAACAGAGGTTTTCCTACCGCATCCAAACGGTCTTTGGCCTCGATCAAACCTCGTGCCTGCAGTTTCTTTAACATCATCTCACAATTAACACCGCGGATCTCTTCGATCTCGACACGCGTGATCGGCTGTTTATAGGCGATGATGGCTAACGTTTCAATTGCCGCCGTAGAAAGCGTTGGGGCATGGATCTGTTCAAAAAGTTTTTGCCCATACGGATATACAAATTCTTTTGTGACAAATTTATAACGGCTGGCATATTCCACCAGTTCGATGCCCTTTTCCGGGCTCTGGTATTCTTCTTTTAAATTCTGTAAAACATTCAATATGGCTTGTTCATCCTCAATCTGCAAGGATGTTTTTATTTGTTCTAAAGTGAGGCCTTCTTCCCCGCTCAAAAACAACAACCCTTCAATAATTGCTTTATTCATAGCTTGAATCTAAGCCCCTTTCATAACATAGATCGTGTCATCTTGATCTATGGAAAATGTTAATAATTTTTGATGGATCAAATCCAGGATGGCTAAAAAAGTAACAACGATCATATGAAGATCGATACAATCCTGACAGAGTTCTTCAAAAGATAGTGGTGTATCCTGGAACTTTAGCTTTTCTTTGATTTGTTCAAGTCGTTCTTCAACAGAAAGCTCACGAATCGTAACTTTCGTCTCATAAGGCTGCAATAAAATCATACGTTGCATGACACGTTTCATCGCTTTCATAAGTTCATAGGGAGACTGCGGATCCATGGTATCGGATTCAATCGGTTTTGACCATTCATCCACTAACGATGACTGCGGTCTTTCAAAATGAAGCTGGCGTTTTTCAAACGCTTCTCTTAATGCCATGGAAGCTTCTTTATAGCGCTGATATTCCAACAGACGGCTCACCAGGTTTTCGCGTTCCTGTTCTTCATAATCTTCTTCCACGATCACCTCTTCCCTTGGAAGCAATTTGCGGCTTTTATATTCAAGTAAAGAAGCTAGTTCAATCAAATATTCGCTGGCAATTTCCAGGTGCATTTCCTTCATCTGATGGATAAAAGAAATATATTGATTGGCCAGCGATAACATATCTAAATCAAAAAGATCCAGTTTATTTTCCTTGATCAAATGAAGCATCAGATCCAAAGGGCCTTCGAATTGATCGATCGTTATTTTAAATTCCACTATATCACCCAAACAAGTATATCAAATTTGCCACTAACAAGAAAGTATTCACTTTTTGAAAACAGATGTCTTTCCTTTAATATTATGATATGATAGTGAGGATTCGGAGGTGTATGAATGAAACGCGCTATATTCTTTTTGATTGCCGCTTTGATCATGGCCCTGATCGTACAGCCCAATCTTCATACCCTTGACACTTCTCAAACCCGTGTTCCGGAAAACACCAAAACCGAACCCAAAACAAACGATAATATCGATATCGGTTTTTCAGAATCCAAAGCGGTGATTTGTCTGGATACCTCTTTTGTCGATGAAAGTACAAATTATACCGATGAAGAAAAAATGTCCGAAACGGAAATCAGTACACAGATCGTAGATACTTTAGGAAAATACCTGGAAGAAGCCGATTACAACGTCATTTATTCCGACCAGGATGAATTGCTTAATGACCAGGAAAGTATATCCTTTGCCAAAAAAGAAAAAGCCGATTATCTGATCAGCATTCAGATGGCTTACGATATTGATGCTTCCATGCAGGGATATTCCTTCTTCACCCATCCAAACGAAGAACTGATCGACCTATGCAATGCGATCAATGAAAAGCTGATGTCTATTAACTATTCTCAATTTTGCGGGTTGGACAGCGATCACTATGAAAACTTTTTGATTCTGCAGGACCCATCCATTCCTACCATATTGATTGAGCTGGGTTACCTTTCCAACGATAATGATTACCAAAATCTTACCAGTGCTTCCTATCAGGACCGGATATCCAAGGCAATCGCAGAAGCAATTCTTCAACAAATTCAATAGCCTTTTCTTTTAGAAAGGCTATTTTTTTGATATAATGAAAACATTGAAAGAAGATGAAACAATGAAAAGAAAGCTGATATTTAAAGGTAAAATCTTTACTTTAGAACAGCGTGTCGTCACAATTCGTGACAAAGAATACATTCGTGATATTATCGTCCATCCCGGTGGGGTTGGTGTTCTTGTCATCATTGATGAAAAAATATTGCTTGTAAAACAAGTGAGACACTCAATCAACGAAGAAACCTTGGAGATCCCGGCAGGAAAACTTGAATATGGAGAAGATCCAGATTTTGCCGGACGTCGCGAACTCAACGAAGAGGCCGGATATGAATGTGATCAGCTAAAACCTGTATGTGCTTTTCTTTCAACCCCTGGTTTTTGTGATGAAAAGATATGGATCTATGAAGCCGTTCATCCTGTGGAAACAAGCCATCGATTGAGCATGGATGAAGATGAAGAAATCATTAAAGTTTGGATTGATATCAACGAAGCCTATAAAATGATACAGGAAGGAAAAATCGTTGATGGAAAAACTATAATCGCGATTCAGTATGCGATACTGCAAAGGAGATGAAGATGATGAATTTTATAATGATATCCCCTAACTACCCGGATAATTACTGGATGTTTTGCCGGGGTTTAAAGAAATACGGAGCGACAGTATTGGCAATCGTCGATACCGCATACGATAATCTGCTGCCTGAATTAAAAGAAAACATTGATGAGTGCTATGTCGTTAATAATTTTAATAATTATGATGAAATGCTCAGAGCAGTTGCTTATTTTACATTTAAATATGGAAAAATTGACTGGATCGAATCCAATAATGAAGCCTGGCTGGATCTTGATGCCCGACTTCGGGATGACTTTAATGTAAAGTCCGGATTCAGTCATCAGACGATACAGGAATACCAGAGCAAGGCCTGCATGAAAAAATACTATGAAAAAGCAGGGATCCCTACCGCTCGGTACTACCTTGTTGAAAACGAACAAAAAGCACTGGAGTTTGCCAAAAAAATCGGATATCCGCTCGTTTTAAAACCCGATCATGGTGTAGGGGCTTCTTTCACCTATACGGTAAAAACGGATGAAGAGCTCAAACACTATCTATCTTTGACCAAGCAGTATCAAATGATCTTGGAAGAATATATCGAAGGCGATGTATTTACCTTAGATGGCGTATGTGATGAAAATGGAACGATCCGTTATTTGAATTCACTGGAATATGTAGGAAACTGTATGGATTCGGTACAATATCAACAATCGATCGGTGCTTATACTGCCTTTACCATCAGTGATGAATACCGGGATATTGCCCAGCGAACGATCCATGCCTTTGAATTAAAAAATCGCTTTTTTCATTGTGAATTCTTTCGCCTTTCCAAAGAAAAGAAAGGTCTTGGAAAAAAAGGTACCGTCATTGGTCTGGAAGTCAATTTCCGTCCTCCAGGAGGCTTTGCCCCTGATTTAATGAACTATGCCGGATCTTTGGATGTATACGATATATGGGCTCAGGTTTTATTGACGCAGCAAGGGGACTATATGAATATTACCAGGGAATCCGCTGGTTTTGCCGGTCGAAGAAATTCGATTTCTTATAAATACTCGGTTGAAGAGTTAGAACAAAAATATAAAAATGAATTGATATCTGTCATCTATCTTCCAGAAGCCTATGCTGCCACAATGGGGGATGTGACGATCTCCTGCCGGTTTAAAACGGAACAGCAGCGAAAACAATTCTATAAACAGGCATTTGAAGAAAAAAGAAAGGAACATCAAGCGTGATTTTAAAGTTTGAACTTTTTATGAGCCTTTTCAAGGAAAAACGTATGATCCATATGTTTTTGCCGGACGACTATCTCTATTCACAAAAACGGTATCCCGTTCTTTATATGTTCGATGGCCATAACCTGTTTAACGATGAAGATGCAACCTTTGGAAAGTCCTGGAATCTTGCCGCAAGTATCATCCATGCTCATCGAGATCTGATCGTGGTTGGTCAGGAATGCTCTCATGAAGGAAATGATCGTTTATGCGAATACAGCCCCTATCCCTTTGCCGATGAAGAGTTACAAGTTCTCTCAGAGGGGTATGGAGATGGAACGATGCATTTTTTCGTTCATGAATTAAAGCCTTACATCGACGAACACTTTCCTACCCTGCCGCAAAGAGAAACGACTTGGATCGGAGGTTCCAGCTGCGGCGGTGAAATGGCGTTGTATGCCGGCATGCGCTATAACGATGTCTACTCAAAGTCGCTGGTCATCTCGCCTTATTTGATTCCCACTGCCGATTATTTTTTAATGGAAGCCAGTCGCACTCATTTTCAACAGCCTTCATCGTTTTATTTTTCCTGGGGGGCTTTGGAAGGGCACGGAAAACACGCATTCGTTCAGGAAACCAAAATCTGTACCGAACTAGCAAATCGACTTTCCAAAAATGGAGCACAAATCTATTTTAACGTTAAACCAGAAGGTGAACACACGGAAAGCTCATGGGAAGAAGAAACACCTGAATTTTTGAATTATTTGTTTGATCATGAATAGAAAGATAAAAGTTAAAAAATTAGATAAAAAGTCAAAAGGTAAAACGATTTTCATCAGCGATATTCACGGGAATGCCAAAAGTTATAATAAACTCTTGGAGATTTGCCGATTTGATATCCATAAAGATCGTTTGATACTGCTGGGAGATCTTTTAGAAAAAGGCCCGCAGAACTTAGAGCTCCTGCACCAGATCATGAACCAGGTCAAAGAAGGCGATGTTCATTGTCTTATGGGAAATTGTGATTTCACGGTAAAAAATGCATTTCTTTCCTATCGTCTGGATTTTCTTAAAAAGATTCTTACTGTAAGAAAACACTCCCTTCTTCATGAAATGGCAAAACAAATCAATCTGACTTTTCATGAAAACACAGAGATGGAATCATTTTGTCAACAGCTCCGTTATCATTTTTACGAAGAGATGTCCTTTTGTAATGATTTACCCCATATCATAGAAACAGAGGATTTTATATGCACGCATGCTGGAATTCAATCCGAGACTTTTTATGGAGATGATTTCAGGATTCCAATGACAACACCTTTTTTCTTTCACACAGAACAGAAATTTACAAAAAAAGTCATATGCGGACATATGCCTGTCACTGAATATCAAAAACACATCGCTCATTTTGATCCCATCTATGACGTATCAAAGAATATCTACTGTATAGATGGCGGAAACGTTGTAAAAGAAGGCGGACAGTTAAACGCTTTAATTTTTGAAGGAAATAAGATCTATACAAAACGTACGGATAATTTGCCAGAAGCAATCGTACAACATGACGTTGATAAAGACAACGCCATTCCGATGTTTGTTACTTGGAATCATGGAGAAATCGAAATTCTGCAGACAAGAAACGATCAATCTTATGTTTATAGTCCCTATTTAAAAAGATCATTCTGGGTGGATCGTTTCTTTATTGAAAAACGCAATGGGAAATATTACGCTAGCGATTATACAAATTATAAGATCCCCTTAAAACAAGGAGATCGTGTCAAAATTGTAAAGACCTACGGCAATAAAGCCCAAATAAAAAAAGATGGAGTTTTAGGTTGGACGTACAAAGAAAACGTAAAAGAATGTATTTGATTTTAGGACAAAGATTCTATAAAATAAAGGTGTATTAGGCGATCGCCTTGATCCACGCTGACAGGGAAAACATTTCTTTCCAGCGTGTTTTTTTTTGGAGGAGTTATGTCAGTATTTAAATCCATTGTCCCTGTAATCATCGGGAACATTCTTTATGCGCTTACCGTAAAACTATTCGTTCTTCCCTCTCAGTTAATGAGTTCAGGAACCACTGGAATCAGTTTATTTATGAATCATTTCTTTAACATTCCCATTACGATGTTTATCTTTATTTTCAATGTTTTTATGTTGATCATCGGTTTTTTGATCTTGGGGAAAAAGTTTGCGATGACAACCATCATCAGCAGCTTTATCTATCCGATCGCGCTGGAGTTTTTGAATCAAACATTAGGAGATCCTATAATTACCGAAAACTTATTGTTGAATACGATCTTTGCCGGTCTAGGTCTTGGATTATCCTTGGGAATCGTATTACGCAGTGGAGCCAGTACAGGGGGTATGGATATCCCTCCCCTTCTTTTGTACCGCTTTTTCAGAATTCCTGTTTCTATCAGTTTATATGTATTTGACTTTATCATTCTTAGCATACAAACCTTGTATAACCCTTTAGAAAACTTATTATACGGGATCTTATTGATTCTAACGACCTCGATTGTATTGGATAAGGTCATGCTCATGGGCACCACGCGAACAGAAATCAAGATTATCAGTGAATATCATGATCAAATCGCAAAAGATATTTTGTCGGAAATTGATCGCGGCGTAACTTTATTACAGGCAAAAGGCGGATATTCTAAGCAGGAACAAAGTGTCATCTTAAGTGTGATATCAAACCGTGAACTTCCAAGGATTGAAAAAATTGTAAGAAGTGTTGACCCCGATGCCTTTATGATCGTAAGCCGTGTTTCAGAAGTTTGGGGACGTGGCTTTTCAATGAAAAAGAAATATCAGTAAAAAAAAACAGCTCTCGATTATACAGAGAGCTGTTTTGCCTGTTTTAGAAATTCGATAAGTTGATCGACTTCCTCTTTGGAAGTATGCCAGCTTGTCACAAAACGAATTACTAAAGAATCGCCGGATTCTTCCCAAATTTCAAAATCTACCTTATCTTTCAAATAATCATATTCTGATTTTGTGACAACAGGAAAAATCTGATTGGTATCACTTTTCATTAAGACAGGATATTTCAAGGCGAATAAAGAATCTTGAATTTGTGAAGCATAGCGGTTCGCATGTTTGGCACAAGTAAAAAATGCATCATTTTTGAATAATCCTAAAAACTGTACCCCCAACATCCAGCCTTTGGCCATCATAGCTCCATTTTGTTTCATGCAGAAGCGGAAAAATGGTTTTAAAGCATCGTTTACGATTACGACAGCCTCTCCCATCATCGCTCCATTCTTTGTGCCTCCAATATAAAAGACATCCGCCCAGGAAGCGATATCGTTAAGACCATAATCAATTCCAGAAGTCAAGGCCGCTCCCAAACGAGCACCATCAATATAAAGATATAAGCCCAATTCTTGACATTTTTCATGAATCGAAAAAAGCTCATCCCGCGTATAGACCGTTCCAAACTCTGTCGCATTGGAAATATAAACCAATTTAGGATAGACCAGATGTTCATAGGTCAGCATGTGTTCGTCAAATGTTTTCTGAATCAAATCCGGCGTTAGCTTTCCATTGACATTATTGACAGTGATGACTTTATGACCTGTTGCTTCGATGGCACCGGTTTCATGTGTGGCAATATGTCCTGTATCACAGGAAATCACGGCTTCAAAAGGTCGAAGAATCGATTTGATCACGGTCTGATTGGTCAGTGTCCCACCAGAGATAAATTGAATATCTACTTGATGATCTGGAATTTTTGACTGAATCAATTCCTTGGCCTTCAACGAAATGGTATCTTCTCCATACCCTACAAAGCTCTGATCTTGAATGGCCGTAAATTCATCAACGATATCTTGAATACAGCTTTGTCCATAATCGTTTCTAAAAAAGAGCATACAAGCCTCCTTTCAAAAATAGAGTACCCGAAAGTACTCTATCGAATTATTTGATTAAGCCCATTTTTTCATCTTTAAACAGACGTTCATCCATCAGCTTAAGGTTTTCTGAAATGGCAGGTTTAAATTCCATTTGCGCCAATACATCTTTTTCCAAATCGATTCCTGGAGCAATCTCGGTCAACGTCAGTTTGCCATCCAGCAATTCAAATACGGCACGTTCGGTAATATAAAGAACCTTCTGTCCTGTTTGAGCAGCATATTCAGCCGCAAATGTGATCTGTTCTACCTCATTCTTAAATTTTTTTATCTGACCTTCCTGAACGATCTCAAGTTTGCCATCTCCAATTTTTTCCTTTAATCCCTTTGCGGTAAACGTTCCACAATAAACGACAACCGGAGCTGTCTGTGTAATGTTGATAAAACCTCCGCAGCCGGCAATTTTTGGTCCAAAGCGGGAAACATTGATATTTCCATGACGATCGCATTCAGCCAAACCTAAGAAAGCCTGATCCAAACCACCGCCATCGTAGAAATCAAACTGATATGGCTGGTCAATCATCGCATCTGGATTGGTACAAGCTCCAAAGGCTGTGCCGCTCATAGGAACACCGCCGATACCGCCGGTTTCTACAGTCAGCTTCAAGCCCGGAAGACCTTCTTCGTTGGCCACATTGGCAATACCTTCGGGCATACCGATTCCTAAATTGATAATGGCCTGTGGATCCAGTTCCATCGCAGCTCTTCGACAGACAACTTTACGAGCGTTCAAAGGCATTGGCTCGATAGAATCTACAGGAACACGTACTTCACCAGAATAGGAAGGGTTGTATTCCTGTGAATAAGTCTGCCAGTGATTTTCTGGCTTACCAATAACAAGGGCATCGACATAGATACCAGGAATTTTCACATCACGGGCTGAAAGAGTTCCGTTCTGTACGATTTCTTTGACCTGCACAATAACTTTCCCACCAGAATTTTTGGCCGCCTGCGCAATGGATAAGGAATCCAGTGTGCCGGCTTCCTGTGTCATGACAACGTTACCATCTTCATCTGCATAAGTTCCTCGTAGTAAAGCCACATTGACTGGGAAAGATTTATATCGAAGCCATTCTTCTCCATCCATGTTGATCAATTCTACAAGGTCTTCGGCCTGGCGAGTCTTTTCATTCATCTTAGCCCCTTCCAGGCGAGGATCGACAAAAGTTTTCAGACCAATTTTAGTAATAACTCCAGGACGATGTCCGGCGATTTCTCTGAACAATAAAGAAATCGTACCTAAAGGAAGATTGTATCCTTCCACTTTATTTTCAAATACTAATTTTTGGAATGTAGGAATCAGTCCCCAATGTCCAACGACAATTCGTTTTAAAAGACCTTCATGACCTAGATGATTGGCACCCAGTTTGTCTGTACCATCACCCATTCCAGCTGAAAACATAACCGTTAGATCCCGAGGATGTCCTGTATTTAAAAAGCTGTTTTCAACGGCGATACTAAGTTCCTGTGGATGTCCCATTCCGATAAAACCACTGATTCCGACTGTATCCCCATCTTTGATCATGGAAACAGCTTCTTCAGCTGATAAAATCTTTGCCATATGAACCCTCCTACTTATTCTTAAATTCTTTTTCTTTGACTTTGTTTACAAAACATTCCATTCCATACGTCTGATCTTCTGTTGCGAAGCAGTCAGAGAAACGTTTTACTTCGACTTCGATTCCACCGTCGATATCTGTCTGAAGCCCTTCATTAATGGCTTTTTTGGCCAATGCGACCGCAATTGGAGCATTTTTCGCAATACCATTTGCCATTTTTAAAACCGTTGGCATCAATTCTTCGCTTGGAACTACGGCGTTGACCAAACCAATCGACAAAGCTTTGTCCGCTTTGATATTACGTGCAGTAAAAATCATTTCTTTAGCGATTCCTGCAGGTACAAGACGAGCTAAACGCTGAGTCCCGCCAAATCCTGGAGTGATTCCCAATCCAACTTCTGGCTGTCCAAATACAGCATTTTCACTGGCGATACGAATATCACAGCTCATGGCCAGTTCACATCCACCGCCTAAAGCGAATCCATTTACAGCAGCGATGACTGGACAATGCATGGTCTCGATCATACGGAAGATCTTGTTTCCGTAAGCTCCATATTCAGCTGCTTCTTCTACCGTTTTGTCTTTCATTTCCGCAATATCAGCTCCCGCTACAAAACTTTTTGAACCAGCACCTGTGATGATGGCACAATAAGTATCGGCATCCGCTTCCACAGTTTTAACTGCTTCTTCCAGATCAGTCAAAACGGCAGTGCTCAGTGCATTCAATGCTTTTTCTCGATTGATCGTAATAATCGAAATATGACCTTGTTTTTCTAATAATACGTTTTCCATGATATTTTCCTTTCATTTTTAAAAAGGCGAAACAAGAACGTTTCGCCTAATTCATCAAGTAAATTTTAATACTTGTAGAAACCTTCTCCGGTTTTACGTCCTAATTTACCGGCACGTACCATTTTTCTTAATAACGTACTAGCACGGTATTTAGAATCTCCTGTTTCATGGTAAAGAACATCCATAATGGCTTCTACGATATCCAATCCAATCAGGTCTCCCAAAGCCAATGGTCCCATTGGATGATTAGCACCCAACTGCATAGCTGTGTCAATATCGCTGGCAGAAGCGATTCCTTCCTGGAGAATGAAAGTAGCTTCATTGATCATTGGAACCAAAATACGGTTTACAACGAATCCAGGTCCTTCATTGACTTCAACAGGAGTTTTACCAATTTCTTTAGAAATGGCAATCACTTTATCCTTTACTTCAACTGGAGTATTGGCACCAGAGATTACTTCAACCAGTTTCATACGATCGGCTGGGTTGAAGAAATGCATACCGATTACTGGATGTTTGATTCCGTTAGCGATTTCCGTAATACTTAAACTTGAAGTATTGGATCCGAAGATGCAATCGTCTTTAACGATTTCATCTAATTTTGTGAACAATTCTTTTTTAACATCCATTACTTCCAGTACAGCTTCAACGATCAGATCGGAATCCGCTAAATCAGCATAATCGCCAGCTTTTAAATTTGCTTTGGCCTGATCTGCAGCTTCCTGAGAAATTTTTCCTTTGGCAACCAATTTGTCTTTTGATGCAAAAATCTTGTTTACACCATTCTGTGCCCATTCCAATTTCACATCAACAACAGTTACCTGGTTTCCGGCCGTTGCGAACGCATTCGCAATTCCCTGACCCATTGTACCAGCACCAACTACACCTACTTTTAATGTCATGGTTTTTCCTCCTTAGGCAGCTTTCGCCTTTTTGATTTCTTCTACTAACAAAGGCAGTACTTCGTTCACATCACCAACAAATCCCATATTGGCAATCGTAAAGATTTCAGCCTGAGGATCACGGTTGATGGCGATGATCATATCTGATTTTTCCATACCGGCAACATGCTGTACAGCTCCGGAAATACCGCAGGCAATGTACAATGCAGGACGAACGGTCTTACCCGTCTGTCCAACCTGCAGACTCTTATCCATGTAGCCATCTTCAACAACGGCACGAGTAGCACAAACAACCCCGTCTAATTCCTTAGCGCAAGCTTCCAGAACATCCAGGCATCCTTCAGCACCACGACCAGCACCAATCAGGATGTTGGCTTTTGTGATATCTACGCCTTCGATAACTTTTTCAACAACCTTTTCGATCGTAACCTGAGGTTCTGTACTTTCCCATGCTGGAGCAAAAGTCACAACTTCACCTGTACGGCTTGCATCGGCAGGAGCCATATCAAATACTTTTGGACGAATCGTAGCCATCTGAGGACGAGTGTCCGGGCAAACGATCGTACCAAACAAGTTACCGCCAAATGTAGGACGAGTAACCAACAATAAAGCTTCTCCGTCTTTTGCCTTTTCCGTATCGATTTCGATCTTAGTGGCATCCGCTGTTAAACCTGCATTAATACGGGCTGCAACACGTGGAGCCAAATCACGTCCTAAAACAGTCGCACCTGTCAAGAAAGAATCCGGCTTGAATTCTTTGATGATCTGTGTCAATGCATCTGCATAGAACTGTGTAGAATAGTCTTTCAATAATTCATCATCAACAACGATTACCTTATCTGCACCATGAGTAATAACTTCCTGTGCTTTATCTGTGATATTAGAACCTAACAGAACACCGACAACCTGATATCCCATTTCTGGAATGCTGGCAACAAGTTTTCTTGCTTCAGAGATCAATTCGTAACCTACTTCGGCAATGGTTCCATTTTTTTGTTCTACAAATACATAAATGTCTTTGTATCCTTCAAATTTTGCCATATTGTTCTCCTTCCTACTTCGTGATCAATTGCTTTTCTTTTAATGTACTAGCAATCAATTCGGCCGTTTCCTGTGCAGACAGATCATAAGTTTTTGTTTCTGCACTTACATCTTTTGTAAATGTTGCGTGAACTTTTGTCGGAGAACCAGCTAAACCTACAACAGAAAGATCCAAATCGAGATCATCAAAAGTCATGATTCCTACTGGTTTATCAAAAGAATCAACGATATCGTTACAGTTCATATAACGAGGTTTGTTCATACCAGACAATGTTGTCAATACACAAGGAAGTTTAGAAGTTAAGATCTGTTCTTCTTCTTCCAGAGCTTTCTTAACAGTGATCTTGTCTGCATTTAATTCAATGATTTCATCTACATAAGTAATCTGAGGAAGACCTAAACGTTCTGCTGTCTGAGGTCCTACCTGAGCTGTATCCCCATCAATAGCCTGACGTCCGGCAATGATCAGATCGTATCCGATCTTCTTCAATGCGGCAGCCAGTGTACGGCTGGTAGCACAAGTATCGGCACCACCTAAACGACGGTCAGTGATCAAATATGCTTCATCGGCTCCACGGGCGATGGTTTCCTGTAACATTCCCTTTGCCTGAGGAGGTCCCATAGATACAACGGCGATTTTAATATCTGGATTGGCATCTTTTAATTCTAAAGCTGCTTCCAAACCAGCTAAATCATCAGGGTTGATGATACTTGGAACACCGTCACGAACCAATGTACCAGTTTTCTTGTCTACTGTGATTTCAGTAGAATCTGGAACTTGTTTTACTAGAACGATAATTTTCATATTCAACGATTCCTTTCTAACGTAATACTGCTCCAGAAATTACCATACGCTGTACTTCAGATGTACCTTCGTAGATTTCGGTAATTTTTGCATCACGGAACATTCTTTCAACAGGCAGATCACGAGTATAACCATATCCACCCATCAGCTGGATCGCTTTGGTAGTTACTTCCATTGCAACTTCAGCAGCAAACAATTTCGCTTCAGCAGCCAATACAGTATAAGGCTGACCTTGTTCTTTTGCCATGGCAGCACGGTAAACTAATAAACGAGCCGCATCGGTTTTACACTGCATATCAGCCAGCTGGAACTGAGTATTCTGGAATTTAGAAATAGGACGTCCAAACTGTTTACGAGCTTTTACATAAGGAACGACTTCATCAATAGCACCCTGAGCAATACCTAAAGCCTGAGCTGCGATACCGATACGTCCACCATCCAGTGTCTGCATGGCAATCTTGAAGCCTTGTCCTTCTTTTCCTAAAAGGTTTTCAACAGGAACTTCTACATTATTAAAGATCAATTCGCTTGTAGCTGAACCGCGAATACCTAATTTCTTTTCGTGAAGACCGAAAGTGAATCCCGGCATACCTTTTTCTACGATAAAAGCAGAGATACCATGAGTTCCTTTTGATTTATCTGTCATCGCAAAGATGATATAAACATCTGCTTCTCCCGCATTTGTGATGAAGATCTTCGTACCATTCAATACGTAATGATCTCCTTTTAATACTGCTGTAGTCTGCTGACCGGCTGCATCCGTTCCTGCGTTTGGTTCTGTCAAACCAAAAGCAGCCAGCTTTTTACCTGTACAAAGATCAGGCAGATATTTCTGTTTCTGTTCTTCTGTACCAAACTGAGCAATTGGCCAAGTACCCAATGATGTGTGAGCACTTAAAACAACGCCGGAAGTTGCACATTTTTTTGATAATTCTTCTACAGCCAGGATATAGCTTAAATAGTCAGCTCCTGCTCCACCGTATTCACGTGGATAAGGAATTCCCAACATTTTAGCCTGACGCATAACTTCAACGCTTTCTTTAGGGAAACGTTCGTTTTCGTCAACATCCGCTGCGTTTTCTTTTACTTCGTTTTCCGCAACTTCTCTGAACAACTTCTGCATCATTTTTTGTTGTTCTGTCAAATTGAAATCCATAGATGAAGTTCTCCTTTCTTCCTTTGAACCTTTCGATTATTGGATATCGTAAGCATGATAAAAGTTGTTGATAAACTTCTCATACATTCATATTTTACAAAGATTAGTTCATGCCGTCAATAAGTTTGTGCAAAAATTAACAAGTTATTTTTCACTGCTTTTTCACGAGTTGTTTAAACTAATTATTTTTTTCACAAGTTTGTTGACAACCCTTTATATTTGCACTATTCTAACCTTAGAAGTCTCCTTAAGGAGCAGAAAGGTAGAACAAAATGAGAAAAGCTTATATTATTGCTGCTAAACGTAGCGCTATTGGAACATTCATGGGTTCCCTAACCGATGTCGAAGTAGCCGATTTTGGTGCCCAGGTGTTAAAAGAAACCATCAAGGAAGCCAATATCGATCCTAAAAATCTGGATGAAGTTTTAATTGGAAATGTCATTGCGGCCGGGTTAGGACAAAACATTGCCCGTCATGTTGCCTTCAACGCCGGTATTCCTGTAGAAGTTTGTGCACAGTCCATCAACATGCTGTGCGGTTCAGGACTTAAAGCGGTTATGGAAGCGTGCCTTCGTATTCAAGCAAATTTCGGAGACTTGTACGTTGCCGGAGGTGTTGAATCCATGACCCGTGCTCCATTCCTGACTCCGTACACAGTACGTAAAGGAATGAAAAGCGGTAATATGACAATGGTTGATTCCATGCTGTATGATGGATTGACCGATGCCATGTATGGAATCCATATGGGTGTCACTGCCGATAACATTGCGAAAAAATATAATATTTCCCGTGAAGCACAAGATGAATTCGCATTTGCTTCTCAGGAAAAAGCCCTGGCAGCCATTCAGTCTGGACGTTTCAAAGATGAAATCGTACCAATCGTTCATCAAACTCGAAAAGGTGAAGTTGTCTTTGATACCGACGAACATCCACGTCAGACAAGTTTGGAAAAATTGGCAAAATTACGCCCTGCTTTTTCCAAGGATGGTACAGTTACAGCCGGAAACGCTTCTGGAATCAATGACGGTGCCAGCTTTACGATCGTTGCCAGTGAAGATGCCGTTAAAAAATATAATTTAAAACCAATCGCCGAAGTCATCGGATTTGGACAAGGCGGTGTCGATCCTCGCGTTATGGGATTAGGTCCAACGCCAGCCATCCTGAATGCTTTAAAATATGCAGACTTAAAGATAGAAAATATGGAACTGGTCGAACTGAATGAAGCCTTCGCCGCTCAATCTTTAGGTGTGATACATGAACTGGAAGAAGCAACCGGTATGGATCGCGAAGAATTCCTGAAAAAGACCAATGTCAATGGTGGAGCCATTGCCCTGGGACATCCAGTAGGAGCCAGCGGAAACCGAATCCTGGTTACTTTATTGTATGAAATGAAGAAACGAGGTTTAAAAACAGGATTGGCTTCCCTGTGTATCGGTGGAGGTCAAGGCGCCGCAGTCATCGTAAAAATGTGTGACTAATTAAATGAAAAACTCTGGTCATGACGCCAGAGTTTTTTTTATGAAAACATTTGAGCCAGCCGGTTAAAATACGGACCGGAGTATTCTAAAAATTTTTTATAACCGCAAAATGTATCATTTCGATAACAAACACTCATTCTTTTACAATTCCCTTTACAAATCGAATAAAATGGACAACGTATACAAAGGTCCGATTTATTCTTTGACGTATTGATAAATTGATTGGCCTTTGAACAGGTCTGGATTTCATTGATATTTGTCTCGTTGATATTTCCACAAACATAATCGTCTACGGCATAGAAATCACAAGGATATACGTTTCCGTTAGATTCAATGATGTTTTGGAAAGAGCAGTATCCTCTCATGCCGCATTGTTGCGTCGTTTTGTTCTGAAATAAAAGAATCAGGTTATCGAACAATCCGACACTTATATAATTGCCTTTCAAAACTTCTTTGTACCAAAGATCAAAGAAAATCTTATAAAAGGAGTAGAACAATTCAGGTGTCAATGAATACATATCCTTGTTTACCCCAATTTCAGGCAAACACGGAATAAGCTGTACGTATTGAATCCTATTTCGAATTAAAAATTGAAACAGCTTCTGCGGATGTTTGGCCAAACTGGAAGTCAGAACCATAAGAATATTAAAGGAAACATTATGATTACGTAATTTTGTTAGCGCCTGAAACACTGTATGAAAGGTGTTTTTGCCTTCATTTGTTTTCCTGAAATAATCATGATTGTCTTTATAACCGTCCAGGGATATTCCGATCAAAAAGTCCTTTTCTTTAAAAAAAGCACACCATGCCTCATCGATCAAAATCCCATTGGTTTGAAGAACATAATGAATATTTTGTTTTGTTAAGACAAGTTCAGCTTCCCGGACAAATCGCTTGTAAAAATCAAGGCCGGCCAGCATCGGTTCTCCTCCCTGAAACGCAAAAGTGACATCATCATAATTTTTGCTTTGTTCAAGGATATGACGAACGGTTCCCTCATTCATAACTTCAAAACAAGCAGTCTGTCTATGAGAACTTACATCTTTATAAAAACAGTAACGGCATTGCATATTGCAGGCAGACGAAACAGGTTTTATCAAATAGGATATCGATTTCATAAAAATAGTATACAAAAAATAAAGATAGATTGCACGATAACTCCAAATGAAAAAAGGAGAGAATTCTCTCTCCTAATCCATATCAAACCATTGAATTCCGCAAGCTGGAAGTTCTACTTCAAAAGAAGATCCATCGCCTTTATAGATCACTGATTTTTGTGGTTCGTATGTATTGTTGACAGCACAGAAACTGTTTGTGGATGGATAAACGTTGACATCCACATTGTAGTTATCACTGTACCATTTTTTCATATCGTTCTCTTTATGAGCTGCATAGAAGATGGCGCGATATAATAAACGGGCATTTTCAAAACTGAATGGTAAACCGTTGATGTAAACAGAACGTCCTTGTCCGTATTCATTGACCGCGAGGTTTACATGAAGATCTTTTTCTTTGATAACGGTCGTACCTGGCAAGGCATAAACATTGTTGACACATTCACCCCAGTCTTCATGAGTAAGCTGTTCCGTGATGAAGTGATCATAAGTATCCCAATTGTACTTATCCGTATGCATGGTGAAACCTAATTCTTTATCAACACCCAATACATCATACAATGTAAAGAATTTACCGTTTTTTGCACAAGCTGTAGGCTCACCGACACCGATAAATCCGCCTCCCTGATCAACATATTTTCTCAATGAGGCAATGATTTTCTCGTCAAATTCTTCCCCGCCGCTGAAGCTTGTATAAGCCGAGCCAACATTCAAAAGAACATCGATATCTTTTAAGACATCCGGATCGTTACGAACTTCATCAAAACTGATGAAATGTACATCAAACGGATATCCGCTTAAAGCTTCCATGACACCGGTATAAGAATAGATTTGTTTGTACCAGATGGCATGATGAACCAGGTGTGTACCCCAGCGACGAATCTCACCCCAGCTGTTCAGAACACCAACTTTTAATAAAGTATATGGTTCCTGCTGATTGACATGAGAATACAATTCTCTGAATTCATTGCAGACTTGTTCGATATAATCGATAAATTCTGGGAATTTCAAAGCAAGTTTCAAATATCCGCCATATCCAATTCGATCGACCGGACTTCTTAAAATTGCACGTCTTGCGGTTACCCAGTTAACTTTCGCCTCTTTTAGTGGATCCCCATTTTCATGGAATACATCTGGGAAGAAATAAGGCAGGAATCTTCCTTCGGTATATTTGACTCCTTTGATATCGGAAATCAAACGAAGAGTAGTTCCCGAACCAACAGAACCAACTACGGCATCCAATCCAATGGATTCAAAATACTTTCCATAAGGTTCTGTACCGATCCAATGATCTCCAAGGAACATCATGGCTTCTTTTCCATACTCGTGACAGATATCGACAAACTTTTTCGCAAGCTTGCATACTTCACGCTGCTGGAAATCCATAAAATCTCTAAATTCCTTGGAAGGAACACAGAATGTTGAGTTATTGAATCCTTTATTGATGATGTATTCCGGACGGAAACGATAGCCAACTTCCGATTCAAACTGTTTTAAAATGTAAGGTGAAACCGAAGCGCTGTATCCAAACCAGTCAACATATTTTTCACGTGCATATTCATCAAACTGTAAAGTGAACTGATGGAAGAACGTAGTAAAACGTACAACATTCACATCGTCTCTTTCTTCACAGAAGCGTCTGAATTTTTCTAAAACATGTTTCTGTGTTTTTGGCTGACGCACATCAAATGTCATCTGATGTTCTTCATCTTTCCAGTCATTAGTCAGGGAATTGTACATGTGAACAGGATCCCAGATCACGAAAGCCAGGAAACTTACCGTATAAGCATGGTAAGGAATCGCATCATAGATGATCACTTCCAGATTTTCTTCATCGTATTCCCAACTGTTGATCACCGTGTCAGTCGTACGATCGATCACTTCCCACCAGCGATGAATATCATCAATCGTATTCGGCTTTAACTGGTCTTTATAAAAATGCTTCATGATAGGAATACGTAATTCCTTATCCTTAGCCGTAACAAAATGCGACATCAGGTACATTTGCTGAATCTCTTCCGGATTCGCCTTTGCCCACTCATTATCTTTTCTTGTCGTGTAATATGTAGCGTATTGTTTGATATCCATCGAACGAAGTTCTTCAGGCATATCTGTTCCATCACAGTCACGGATCGCATCCGCTTTCCAGCGATTGATAATATTGATGGTATCATCGATTACATCTACATCTGTAGGTACTGTTACTCTTCCTTTGTTTATCATTTTATCGTCCCCTCTATTGTGTTAATTAAATTTTTAAACGCAATATCCCCTGCCGAATCAAATGTATAAATACCACAGTGCTCAAGGCCTTGGACAAATACATCTGCAATTTCTTTTTTGAGGATATCATCGACGTTCTCATTTGTCCAATCGTATTTATCCTTTAATTCATTCAGCCAGACTTTGTGGCTTTCGATACTTTGATCACAGGAACCATTCAACAAATAATCTTTCATGCCGTTCATTTCATCCTTTAAACGAGCCGGCAGTACCGCAAGTCCCATAACTTCGATCAAACCAATATTCTCTTTTTTGATATGATGCACTTCCTGATGAGGATGAAAGATTCCCATAGGATGTTCATCCGAAGTTCGATTGTTTCTAAATACGAGATCCAGTTCATACTCGTTGTTTCGCATACGCGCAATGCTTGTGATCGTATTGTGCATAGTTTCACCCGTATGCGCATACAAATCAACACTTTCATCAGAATAATTGCGCCATACATCTAAAATATGTCCCGCACATTCAACCAGCGAACTGCGATCTTTACCCTTCAAACGCAAAACACTTAAAGGCCAGTATAGACGCTGAGCTTTGATACCGTTTAGGTCAAATTCTGAATAAACCTCGGCATTGGCCATGGCAAAATCGTAATTTCCTCCCTGAAAATGATCGTGGGATAAAATCGAGCCGCCAACAATGGGCAGGTCCGCATTCGATCCCAGAAAATAATGAGGAAATAAAGAAACAAATTCGGTTAAACGAGCAAAGGTCTCTTTTGAAGTTTTCATCGGAACATGATCGTTTCGAAGTACGATACAATGTTCGTTATAGTAGACATACGGAGAATATTGAAAGAACCATTTTTCGCCATTCAATGATAATGGAAGGACACGATGATTGCTCCTTCCATCACATTTTGAATTTCCATGGTAACCTTCACACTCTTTACATAGAACACAAGATGGATAACTAGTCGAAACAGATTGTCCTGCTTTCGCGATATCTCTTGGGTCCTTTTCTGGTTTTGAAAGATTGATGGTGATTTCCATCATTCCATATTTAGTATTGGCTTTATAGCTAACATTTTTATCAATTCGATCCTTTCGGATGTAATTGCTGGATACACTCAAATGATAGAAAAAATCCGTGGATGCCTTAGGATCCTGATTTCGAAGCAGCTCAAACTTAGAAATCAAATCGGAAGGCCGCTGAATAAAACAATTCATGATTTCACTATCAAAGGCATCGCGATTTCTTAAGGTGTCTTCAATGATTCCTTTTTGCACCGCCATATCACAGAGCGGTGCAAGTAAATCATTGACGTATTTATAAGAAACACGTTCGTTTGTCATTTCATAATTCTCTTCTTTTAATAAAGAAAGAATACGATTGCGACAATAGATTCGATCAGAATCTTCTATTAGATTCTGTTGAGATGCATAATCCAGCAGTGTTTCAATTACCTCATTCATGAAACTATCCTTAGATGATACGGTTTTCTGTATCCGGATCAAAGAAGTGGATCTTACTTAGATCCATAGTCAGTTCAATATCTTCATGTCCTTTTACTTCTGTACGCGAAGCAATCTTAGCATTTAATGGATCTCCATTATATGTTCCGTGAAGAATATATTCATGACCTAATAATTCCGCAACATCGATATGGTATGTAAAACGCCCGGATGGATATGTTTCCGCCACGATACCTTCCGAATGCATATCTTCAGGACGAATACCCATCACAACTTTCTTTCCATTGTAAGCTTCCATTTTTTCATGGAACATCTTAGGTACATCGATTACATGTTCACCCGAAGTGAATTTATGATCCTGGTATACACCATGGATAAAGTTCGTCGCAGGAGCTCCCAAGAATCCGGCAACAAACATATTTGCAGGATTGTTATAGATTTCCTTTGGCGTTCCAATCTGCTGAATGTATCCTGCTTTCATGACAACGATTCGGTCCGCCATCGTCATGGCTTCGGTCTGGTCATGGGTTACATAAATGGAAGTGGCTCCAATTCTTTCGTGCAGTTTGATGATCTCACTACGCATCTGAACACGAAGCTTAGCATCCAGGTTTGACAATGGTTCATCCATCAGGAATACCTTAGCATTACGAACAATGGCACGGCCTAAGGCAACACGCTGACGCTGACCCCCAGATAACGCTTTTGGTTTACGATCCAGATAAGGTTCGATTTCCAAAATACGAGCGGCTTCTTTTACACGTTTGTCGATTTCATCTTTCGGTGTTTTACGAAGCTGAAGACCAAATGCCATATTGTCATATACACTCATATGAGGATATAGCGCATATGATTGGAAAACCATCGCAATATCACGATCTTTTGGTTCAATATCATTCATTAATTTTCCATCGATATAAAACTCACCTGCCGTGATATCTTCCAAACCGGCAATCATACGAAGGGTCGTAGATTTACCGCATCCAGAAGGTCCAACAAATACAATAAATTCTTTATCTTTGATTTCCAAATTGAAATCAAAAACAGCCTGAACATTATTGTCATAAACTTTATCAATATGTCTCAAAGACAATTCTGCCATATTCTGTTCCTCCTATTTATACTTTCTATTGTACAGATAGATCAGAATCATGATTCCAATAACACCAACAATTTGGATCATCAAGTAAGGAATTCCTACTGTTTTCTGACCATAGATGACTAAGCCGACACAGATAAAAAACGCAACAAATTTTAAGATTGTCTTAAAAATATTACTTTCATACATAACTGTTTCCTCCTTAGTCTTTCAAACCACCAAGGCTCATACCTTGTGTCAGTTTCTTCTGAACAATGATATACAGAATCAAGGTTGGAACCATGGCAATAACCAGCCCGGCATACATCGTACCATAATCCGCCGCCGAACGTTGTGCCTGCATCAGGTTGCGAAGACCAACAGAAAGCGTTGCATGATCTGTCTCTAACAAAGTAAATGCTACCATGTATTCATTCCAATACGCTAAGAACTGGAACAAAATAACGGTAATGATACTAGGACGAGCCATAGGAATCATGATCTTGGTCATGGTCTTAAAGAATCCGCAACCATCGATCAAAGCGGCTTCTTCATAGGCTTTTGGCAAAGATTGGAAATAACCGGATAACAGATATACAGTAAACGGTAAACTGGTCGAAGCATAAACGATTGCCAGAATCAATTTATTATCGACAAGGAAATTGGTCATCCCTAACATATTATCGATATTAAAGAGATTCATATAAATCGGTAATACGATATAGTTCATATTGATGAACAAACCAGCCATGAATAACAAATTCATGAATTTCTTTCCTTTGAATTTGAATCGAGCCAGAACATAAGAACATGGTAAGGCAACAACTAGTAAGATAACCAGAGCCATGGCAACAACGATTACCGTGTTGATCAGATAATCACCCATTCTTGCCTTCTCAAAAGCTTTTACGTAGTTGCCCCATTGCAGCACTTCAGGCCATGCCCAAGGATTGGCGGCATTTAATTCCAACTGTGTCTTTAAACTTGCCAGGAATACCCAGGCAATTGGTACCACAATTGTAATTGCGAAAACGATCATTACAAAATATATAAAGATCTTATACCAGGAATGAGGTGATAAACTTTTCATTTTTTTCATAAATACACCTCCTAGAACTGCAATGGATCACGTTTCGTTACTCTATTTAAAGCACCGGCCATAGAGAATGCCAAAATAAACGTGATTACACCGATTGCCATACCATAACCAAGGTTTCCAGAGAATGCCTTAGAATACATGTAGTTCAACATTACCTGTGTACCAAACTGACCGTTTGTGTTGACCTGTACAAACAGGAAACTCAAATTGATCGTGGAAATTACGAAGAATGTTAAAGTTTGACGAATATTATCCCAAATACAAGGCAGTGTGATCATAAAGAACTGTTTAAATTTACCGGCACCTTCCAAAGAAGCTGCTTCGTACAAGTTTTCTGGAATAGAAGTCATACTGGCCATATACATTACCATATAATAACCAATTGCCTGCCATACCAGTGCCCCAATGATCGAGAAGATAATGATTTCTGGATCTCCCATCCATTGACGAGTCAAGCTATCCAATCCGATAGAAGATAATAAAGTATTCAACAGACCATTACTTGGTGCATAGATTGCAGAGAAGATACCTGCAATAATAACGATATTCAAAATGTTTGGAATATAGAAAATAACACGGAATAAGTTTTTTCCCTTGAATTCTTCTCTTGTCAACAAAGTTGCGAAGAAGATAGCCAATACGATGGTGAACATTGTAATAACAACAATGATCAAAATCTGGTTTTGGATCGATTCAAGGAAGATGGAATCATTGAACAAAGTCTGAAAGTTCTTAAATCCAATGAAAGTCTCATCACCTACAAAGCTTGATTTTTGATACAGAGAATATCGGAATACCTGAACGGTAGGAATAACGATAAACAAAGTAACCAGAATCAAGGCAGGCGCCAGACATGCAGCAACAAAGCGCGCTTGTGCTTTCTTTTTTGTCATTTTGTCCTCCTTATCTCTCTAGTGCAAATAAAGCGGTGAAGAATCACCGCTTTATAAAATTCATATCACTGTTTTCTTATTCTGCAGAAAGAGGATTTTCACGTAATGTTGTCCAAAGTTCTGTCAGTGATTCTTGCCAAGTTTCAACAGTAACGCCTTCTTTACCACTTGCGATTTCTTCGATTGGACCATAGATAGTTCCCTTGAAGTCAACATCAGGAACAGCTGTTGCATCGTAAGCAGCGTATGTACCGGATACAGCTTTTACACCATCCATGTTGTAAACGTCAAACAGACCTTTTAACTGTTCGTCAGCTAACAGATCAGCTGAACCAGTTCTTGGAGATACAATGTTGTGAGAAGCGAAAATTTCAGCTGCTTCTTCAGAATACAAGAATTTGATGAATTCTTTTGCATCGTCTGCGTTAGCAGCTTCTGCAGGGATCCATACTGTTTCGGTCATTGTAGTAACAACTCGTTCTCCACCTTCTTCGAATGCTGGTAAAGGCATTACACCCCAAGAGAATCCTTCAGGAGTTGTTTCAGCCATTTCACCAACGATCCAAGAACCATTTGGCATAAATAAAGCTTTTCCATCGATCATTGACTGCTGGTTAACAGTAAATCCACCATCAACGTTTGCATTGGCTACTGTATCTTTTTCAAGGTATTCAGGACCAACTAATTTAGCGATTGTTTCAAGAATCAGTTTTCCTTCATCAGAATCCCAAGTTCCTTCACCGTATTTCAAAGCGTTCTGGAAATATTCTTCTCCACCAGCCTGATACAGCATACCTAAGACAGTGTTATCGAAGTAACCACGGATTGGATAAGTGAACAAGTATTTGTTTGCATCTTCAGAATGAACTTTATCACCTAAAGCAAACATTTCATCCCAAGTTGTAGGAAGTTCTTCTTCACTTAATTCTGCTTTGTTGTAGTATAAACCAGCTGGTGTATACATGATTGGAGCCAGGTAGCTCTTTCCATCGCCGAAATATTCAGCAGTTGGCTGAGTGATTGAAGTATCGATTTCATCAGCAACTTCGTCCATTACATCACTGATATCCATAACTTTTCCACTGTTCAGCATAGATTCAGTGTAGTTTGAAGCCTGACCTAAGTTATAGTAAACCAAGTCAGCATACTTACCAGAAGCGTTGTCTTTCTGCATTTCCTGATCGATATCTTTGCTCCAGCGAATCTGAACGTCTACATCTTCGTTAGCTTCTTCAAATTTTGCTGCAGCTTCTTCCAGGAACTCTTCTCCGTTTCCACCTACGAATGCGTCGAATGCTAAGATTCTCTGTCCATCTTCGTTAGTAGGAACTTCGCTTTCAGCAGTGTCCCCGCTTCCACCAGAACTACATCCTGTTACGAATGTAGCCATTGCCAGAGCAACAGCTCCAGCTCTCATTAGTTTCTTCATATAATCCTCCTTTGAAACATAGATTATTTCTGTTTCCATTATACAAGAATATGTAAGCGTTTTCCTATCTTTTTGTTGCTTTTGCTTTTAGAAATATTGCTTTTTCTCTCTTTACCACCAAAATAAGTGAATAAACAATATAAATATGGTATACTTTAACAAATTTTATAAAGGAGATATGGTATGTCAAAACCTAATATTCTATTGTTGATGTGCGATCAGTTTCGCGGTGACTGCCTTTCTATCATGGGACACCCTGATGTACAGACCCCTTATTTGGATTCCATTGGATCCCAAGGCGTTGTATTTGAAAATGCATACAGCGCTACCCCCAGCTGCATCCCCGCAAGAGCGGCACTTTTAACAGGACGCTCTCAAACAGGGCACGGTCGAGTTGGCTATGAAGATAACATCGATTGGGATTATCAACATTATATGGCAGAAGAATTTTCCAATGCCAATTACCAGACCCAGTGCATCGGTAAAATGCATGTGCATCCCCCACGTCTGACCTGCGGTTTTCAAGGATTGAAATTACACGATGGATATTTGGGATGCTACCGCAGACAAGATATTCCGCATTGGATGCATCAGGAAGTTCACGATGATTATCTATTGGATCTGAAAAACAAGGTTGGTCAATTTGGCGATGTGACTTCTTCAGGACCAGAATGTAATTCGTTTGTCGTACATCCATGGATCTACGACGAAGACCTTCATCCTACCAACTGGGTTGCTGATCAAAGTATACGCTACCTGCAGACAAGGGACAGAACACGACCATTTTTCCTGATGTCTTCCTTTGTCCGGCCGCATATGCCTTTGGATCCTCCAAAATCCTACTTAGATATATATAAGGGTAAGGATTTAAGACCTCCTGTAACAGGTGAATGGGACAACATAGAAAAAACGATTGAAAATCAATTTAATTACGATTCCATCTACGGAACGGATATTGAATCGCTCAAAAAGGATTGTCTGGCAGGCTATTATGCTTCCATCACCCATGTCGATCATCAGATTGGCCGTATCCTGTTGGCCCTACAGGAACAAGGTGTTTTGGAAGATACCATTATTCTTTTCGTCAGCGATCATGGTGAAATGCTGTTTGACCATCATTTATGGAGAAAAGTATTCCCTTATCAGGGCAGCGTACACATTCCTTTTTTGATGCGGGTAGGAAAAAACATTTTAAAAACCACCTCAAAACGAATTACAGAAGTGGTGGAACTAAGAGACATCATGCCGACTCTTCTTGATCTGTGCGGCATAGACATCCCCGAAACCGTGGACGGACTATCTTTAAAGGAAACTCTGACAGATACAAGCGCCCACATCCGAGATTACCTTCACGGTGAACACAGTTTCCACGATGGCTTATCCAACCACTATATCGTTACTCAAAATGCAAAATATATATGGTATAGCGAAACCGGAAACGAACAGTTCTTTGATTTGATCAAAGATCCAAACGAAATCCATAATGCCATCAATGATTTGGAATATCTGGACAAGATCAATGAATTGAGAAACTGTCTCATCAAAGAATTAACCGGTCGTCCAGAAAACTATACAGATGGCAAACATCTGATTCCCGGACAAAAAGCCGTGAATATGATCAAACATCCTCAATGAAGCGGATTCTCATAAATCCGCTTTTTTATTTGTTAGAAAACTAAAAATAATCACTTGTGAAAAAATTAATTTGTTCATTGATTTTAGCTGGAAGCTATGATAAAGTTTGTTTTGGATAGATATACTGTTATCTGAAAATGGAGGAAAAACAAAATGACAAAGAAAGTAGTATTAGCCGGTGCCTGCCGTACAGCCATCGGTAAAATGGGAGGCGCTTTAAGCAATACTCCTGCTGCTGATTTGGGTGCTATCGTAATCAAAGAAGCATTGAACCGTGCTGGTGTTAAACCAGAACAGGTTGATGAAGTTTTGATGGGATGTGTAATCCAGGCTGCTCAGGGACAAAACGTTGCTCGTCAGGCGTCTATCAAAGCCGGACTTCCTATTGAAGTTCCTGCCGTAACATTGAACGTTGTCTGCGGTTCTGGTTTGAATTGTGTAAACCAGGCGGCCGCTATGATCAAAGCCGGTCAAGCGGATATCGTTGTTGCCGGTGGTATGGAAAACATGTCAATGGCACCATTTGCATTGAACAAAGCTCGTTTTGGTTATCGCATGAACAATGGTGTTTTGGTGGATACCATGATCAACGATGCCTTGACCGATGCATTCAATCATTACCATATGATGATCACAGCGGAAAACATTTGTGATCAGTGGGGTCTGACTCGTGAAGAGCTGGATGCCTTCTCTGCTAACTCTCAGCAAAAATGTGAAAAAGCACAGGCTGAAGGAAAATTCGATGATGAAATCGTTCCGGTTCCTGTAAAAGTTAAAAAAGAAATCGTTGAATTCAAGAAAGATGAAGGACCTCGTGCTGGAACGACTGCAGAAACTCTGGCAAAATTACGTTGCTGTTCTGGAAAAGAAGGTGGATTGGTTACTGCCGGGAATGCTTCAGGAATCAACGATGGTGCCGCAGCTATCGTTGTTATGAGCGAAGAAAAAGCAAAAGAATTAGGTGTAACACCAATGGCTACATGGGTTGAAGGCGCTTTAGCCGGTGTGGATCCAAAAATCATGGGTATCGGACCTGTTGCCGCTACGAAAAAAGTTATGGCACGTGCCGGACTGACCGTTGATGATATGGATCTGATCGAAGCCAATGAAGCCTTCGCTGCTCAATCCGTTGCGGTTGCTAAAGATCTGCACTTTGACATGGACAAAGTCAATGTAAATGGTGGAGCCATCGCATTGGGTCACCCTGTTGGAGCCAGTGGATGCCGTATCTTAGTAACCTTGTTGCATGAAATGCAGAAACGCGATGCGAAAAAAGGTCTTGCCACATTGTGTATCGGTGGCGGTATGGGCTGCGCTACGATCGTAGAACGCGACTAATTCCATCCAAACATTTAACAGCTGCTTGTAAAAACAGGCAGCTTTTTTTTACAAAAAAAACGGAAGTCCCCAAGATAGAGGAACTTCCGTTTTTATACAGTTACAAAAATTAGATGGAAAGATAGTGGATCACGTTATAGACATTGATTACTAAGATCAAGATCATCAAACCAATAAAGAGTTTGTCGACCATTTTTTCATCAATCTTTTTATTGATCTTTCGACCAAAGACACCTCCCATGATTCCGCAGAAGATCATCCCTGCCAAAAGCAGAAGATCGACATCATGAACATTTCCGCTCAAAAGCGAACTGATCAGGCTGGCCCCCTGTGAAAACAAGATGATATAGAGGGAATTCTGAGCCGCTTCCTTGGTTTTCATGGTAAAGAAGTAATAAAGAACCACTAAGTTGATCGGTCCCCCGCCAATACCAAGGAATGAAGAAAAACATCCTAAAATCAAACCGATCAGAACACAAATCAAAATACTTGTGACTTTCAAGGTTTGTATTTGATCTTTGCGAATCGTATAGATCAAGGTTCCTAATGTAATAATGAACAATACCGCTGCCTGAACAGCCCCGGCTGTGTTTGGCGTTGCAAACAATGAAGCAACATAACTGAACAGTTCTTTACCAATCAGGCCGCCAATCGCTGCTCCAATAGCCAAAGGAGTTCCCAGTTTCATATTGACGGTAGAATCTTTGGCAATGAAACTTTTACATACAGAATAGGTCGTCATGGATAAAACCGTACACCCCGATAATAGATTGATTACTGATACGTCCAGAACTCCAAAGGCATCCATTACCGGTTTAATGATAATTCCCCCGCCGATGCCGCAGATGGCACCGATGATCGAGGCAAGAAAACTAATCAAGAAAAAAAGTATATACATTGAAAACCTCCTGAAATCACAATTGTTTACTAACATTATAAACCAAGAAAATAGGACTAACTAAAAATATCTTGTTTAATTCTTTAGAGGAATTGTCATTTCATAAATACAAACAAACTTTCTTTGTACCCATAAAAATAAAAATCGACTATAATAAAAGTAATAATAGAAAGGTGTAGTACAATATGAAAACATTTATTGCGGTCGATTTAGGAGGAACCAATATCCGTGCTGCATTGGTACAGGAAGATGGTAAGATCCTGGAAGTAAAAAAAGACCGGACAGAAGCCAATTTAGGGAAAGAACACGTTATGGAAAAGATGGAAAATCTAATTTCATCCCTAAAAGATTATGAAAACGCAGAAGGAATCGGATTGGGTATCCCCGGACC
>NZ_CALVGO010000001.1 GCF_944327125.1 uncultured Faecalicoccus sp. | reverse complement strand
AAAAAAAGAACGGTTCCACTTGAAGTGGAGCGTCCGTTCCTTTTTCTCAGTTATTTTTGTTCAATGAATTATTCAGCTTTTCCTGCAGAACCAAAGAAGTTAGTCATCATTTCTTTAACTAATTCTGTAATGGCATCAGCACCTGGTTTCAACAGTTTACGAGGGTCATATCCTTTACCTTGCTGATCTTTACCAGCTTCGATGTATTTACGAGTTGCTTCGGCAAATACCAACTGGCATTCTGTGTTAACGTTTACTTTAGAAACACCCAGGTCGATCGCTTTTTTAACTTGTTCACGAGGGATTCCAGAACCACCATGAAGAACTAATGGTTTTCCGTTTGTAGAAGCCTGGATCTCAGCTAAACGATCAAAGCTCAAACCTGCCCAGTTTTCAGGATATTTACCGTGGATGTTACCGATACCAGCTGCCAGGAAGTCAACGCCTAATTCAGCGATTGTTTTACATTCCTGAGGATCGGCCAATTCACCGGCAGAAACGACACCGTCTTCTTCTCCACCGATTCCGCCGACTTCACATTCAATAGACAATCCTTTTGAATGAGCCAGTTCAATCATTTCTTTTGATTTTGCCAGGTTTTCTTCAAAATCATAATGAGAACCGTCAAACATTACAGATGTAAATCCTGCTTCGATAGCAGCTTTAGCACCTTCGTATGTTCCATGATCCAAATGAATGGCAACAGGAACTGTGATTCCCATATAGTCATGGATCTCTTTTACCATGGCTACAACAGTTTTGAATCCGCACATATATTTAGCAGCACCTTCAGATACACCTAACATAACTGGTGATTTTACTTCTTCAGCGGCCGCTAAAATAGCTTTTGTCCATTCCAGGTTGTTGATGTTAAAAGCACCAATCGCATAATGTCCTTCATGGGCCTTATTGATCATTTCAGTAGCAGATACTAACATAATAACAATTTCCTCCTTTATGTCTTTTTTGCTAAGAATATTTTACTCCAAATACAAGGATTTGAAAAGATTTAACGTCGGGATTCACCAGATAATTTACAAACTGTAGATAAGGCTTTGATTCTTTCCATGATTCGAAGCGCGCTCACTTTCGAATTTGCCTCTCCTCGAAGAATATATTGTTTCTCCAGTTCTTCCAACGCATAATTGCTGGTGAAATACGTTTTCTTATGATGGCTCATTCGATGATCCAGGATTGGCAAGAGGATCTCATCCCGCGTCCAGGCACTCACGGCTTCGGCACCGATATCATCCAAAATCACCACTTCTGAAAACTTTAAGGCGTTCATCTGTCTTTGGCGATAGTCTGTATCATACATCGCCTGTTTTAAATCACTGATCAGCGTTGGCACATGAACAAAGGAAACGCTCTTTTTCTTCTTTGCGTAATAGTTTGCCAGGCCAAGACATAAATACGTTTTCCCTACGCCTGGCTGGCCGTAAAGATAAATCCCTTTGGTATCGGATAGCGATTCATAGATGCTTTTATACCCTAAAAGATACTGCATGCTTTGGCCATCCGCCAGATCTTCCAGATTGATTTCCAGATCTTTTGGGTCCATATGCATCAGGCGAAAATACTGCATATGCCCATGGGCATCATCGATTTTTTTCTGATATTTACAGGATACAAAATTTTGTATCAGATCCCCGTTTTCATTAAATGCCAGTGTTTTTACTTTTCCTGCCAAAGGCTGTCGGCACTGGGCCAGTCCCAAACAGTTTTTACATGTATCCAGGGTCTCCTGCCACATAAAGAAATAGGAAGCATGATCCCGTAAAAAGGACTCTTCTTTATGATGTTCTTTTAAAAATCTCTGGATACGTACATCTTTCTTCAATGGTTCCAATAAAGAATCGTCCGGCATCTTCATTTTACTGGTCTTCTCCATGCTTCTCCTTTCTAAGCTCTTTTTGAATGCGAGCTATCTCTTCCTTCAACGACTCATCGGCCTCTGTCTGCCGGGTATCTTCATACCATTCAGGCAGATCTTCTTTTGTCTTTACAGAATGAGAAATTTGTTGAAGAGCTTTTTCTTTGGTGTCGATTTTTAATCGTGCCCAGGAACTTGCCACTTTCTCCACAAAAGATCGGCTGAATGTTTGATTGGACACCTTCAAAGTATATTCAATCAAAACATTGATTACTTCACTAGGCAACTGATAGTTTTTTTCCACATTTTCTATGATGAGCTTATCGGCATAGGCCACCGGTTTATTCTCCTGTTTCCACTGTAAAAAAGAGACCGGGGCCATGGTATAAGGATCCGTTGTATTGATTTTTAAATTTCGGGCACTGACCACGTGATTTCTTAATTTTTCAAAATCGATCGAAGACTTTTTGGGATCGATGCTCAGCGATAAATACCGGCGCATATTCTTTTCATCAATACCAAAAATACGGGCAAGATCATAGATTCTCTCTAAATTATCCCGGGTACGAAGGCGCTGCGGTATGACACGATCCATCCCTTTGAATACAAGATTAAAATCAAAAGGATATCTTGTCTGGAAATCATTCATAGTCGACTGAGATCGTAAGGCATTCTCCTTTTCACAGGTCCAGGAATTCAATACCGAAACATCCAGAGGTTCACTGATTTCTTTCATGGATGGTGTGATCATGGAAGGCTGAGCAAAGAAGTGTTTCATCGCATCCAATTGATTCGAGCCTTCTTTTTCCAAAAACAATCGGGAATATACATCGTGTTTTAAAAAGACGTTCGGTTTTTTAGGAGCCTCCAGAACAAAGAGCCACAGCTGTGTGATCCCATCATAATACGTATGGATCAAATTATACTGCTCAAGCTGTTTACGTGCATAACGAAAACGAGTTGGACTTAAATGACAAACCTTTTCCAGTTCGGTGATTGGAAGGGCTTCTTTTTCTTTAAAACAAGTCAAGATTTCATACAGATAAACCGCTTCTTTTCCCATCAAGGGTCCATACAGAAACAACAAGGAAGAAAACTCATCGTGAGACATTGAAGAAAGAATCTGAATCTGAAATTTATCTTTAGAATTCATGAAAGACTCCTTTCCAAATAAACCGACACCTGTTCTTCTAACTCCTCTATCGTTCCGTTATTATAGAGGACAACATCACTTTGTTGAAGCTTGATGATAGGTGAATACTGACAAGCCAAACGCGACTTAGCCTCTTCCAGGGAATAGTTTCTTTTAGTTTGAAGGCGCTGTAACGCAATGGCTTCATCGCATACGACACACCAGATCTCATCGAAAAACACATCCATATTCGTTTCAAACAATAAAGGAACTTCGATAAAGACAAGAACATCCTGGTGCCGGTCGATCCATTCTTTCATTTCATCCAAAATCAAAGGATGGATGATTCTTTCGACTTTTTCTTTATACTCATTGTCAGAAAACATTCTCTTTGAGAAAACTTTCTTATCAATATTCCTGTCTTTATCAAAAGGAATATCCAGTTTTCTGGATAAAGCTCTGTATCCTTTATTCCCTTTTTCAATTAAAGACCGGTTGACCTGGTCTAGATCAAGAACCGGAAATCTTTTACGGATCATACTGGATACCATAGATTTGCCCGAACCCATGCTTCCAGTGATTCCAATTATTTTCTTTTTTGGCAATTTGGACATAGATACGTCCCCCTTTGTGATACCGTGATTTTTTTGATTGGAGCTTGACAAACGGGACACAATTCTCCCTTGCGGGAATGTACTTTCAGTTTTAGCTGAAAAAGTCCAGTCACTCCCAGGCTGGAAGTATAGCTTCGAATCGTAGTGCCGCCAGCCTTCATAGCCCCTTTCATGATTCGTTTTGTATGAAAAACAATGTTTTCGCAATCTTTTTTTGAGATTCGATTTGCCCTTGAACGGGGATCCAATAAAGCAGAAAAACAAATCTCATCGGCATATATATTGCCGATACCGGCTACGATGGACTGATCCAACAAGCAGGATTTCAAGTTCTTTTTACATTTATGGATCTTCGCATACAAATACTCACTGTTGAATTCTGGATCCAGTACATCTTTGCCTATGTGTTCAAAACAAGGGTGCTGAAATGGATCCTGTCGATGCGCATAAAGCTGCATACGGCCAAATTTACGGGTATCATGATAACACATGACACGTCCATCGCTTAGAAAAAACTGCACATGAATATGTTTATCCGTCTTGGGTTGATCAAATAAATAGAATTTACCTTCCATTCTTAGATGAACGATCAAATCCAGATCATCCAGTTCAAAAATTAAATATTTCCCTAACCGACGAAAATTTCGAAAATGCTGTCCCTGGATTTCTTCGCAGAACCGGATTGAATCGGGATAAGAAACGATCTTATTATACAAAACCTGACAAGAAAGAATCTCCAAATCTTTGATCTGTGTTTCCAGGGTCGATAAGACCGTCTGTACTTCTGGTGCTTCCGGCATTATTTTGCCTCATACCAGCTTTTGCCGGCTTGTATGCTTGCCTTTAAAGGAACCCGTAGTTTCATCGCGTTTTCCATGGCATCCTTAACAAGGCGAATCATTAAATCAAGCTCTGATTCAGGGACTTCGAAGATCAATTCATCATGGATCTGCAGCAAGAGTTTTGATTGTACATTTTCTTTTTTCATGGCTTCGTCCACTCTTCGCATGGCAATCTTGATCAGATCGGCTGCGCTTCCCTGGATCGGAGCATTCATCGCCGCTCTTTTCCCAAATTCCCGGGTCATAAAGTTTTTATCATTGATTTCCGGAATCATTCTTCTTCGATGAAACAATGTCTCCACATACCCTTTTTGTTTACAATCTTCGATCAAGCGATTCATAAAGGAGTGGATACTTGGATAATTAGAAAAATAAGAATCCATAAAATCCGTCGCCTCCTTACGCGTGATCTTCAACTGCGAAGACAAGCCAAAGGCAGTCTGCCCATAAACGATTCCAAAATTGACGGTTTTGGCAATACGGCGCATCGAAGCATCGACCTGGTCAACATCACATCCAAAAATCAGACTGGCCGTTTTATTATGAATATCTTCCCCGTTGTTGAAAGCCTGGATCATATGTTCTTCATTGGCCATATGAGCCAGCATTCTCAACTCGATCTGCGAATAGTCTGCCGAGAGCAAAACATACCCCGGCTTTGCGGTAAAGGCCTTACGGATCTCTCTTCCTTCTTCGTCACGGACGCTGATGTTTTGAAGATTTGGATCGCTGCTGGAAAGCCTTCCTGTCTGCGTCATCGTCTGATTGAAGGTCGTATGGATCTTTTGATCTTCCTGGATATGTTTTTTTAATCCTTCGATATAAGTCGACATGATCTTCGAGTACTTTCTGTATTCCAACAAAGCATCGATGATAGGATGAACTCCCTGAAGCTTTTCAAGCACCTCTGCACTGGTTGAACGTTTCTTTCCTCCGCCTTTCAGATTCAAATCATCGTAAAGAACAGCGGCAAGCTGTTTGGGTGAATTGATATTAAAAATCTTATTGGCATATCCATAGATCTCATTGGAAAGTTCCTTCATTCGTTTTGAAACATTCTGGCCGATATCATCCAATACCGATTCATCGATATGAATCCCTTCTTTTTCCATTTTATAAAGAATAGGAATCAACGGCTTTTCGATTTCTTCATATAAAGAAACAAGATTTTGTTCCTGAAGTTCTTTAAAAATCTGGTCTTCCTTTTCGGCCAGCTGTTCCGTAAAAGCACGATAGATCAAGAGCATCCGTTCTGGGTCATAGGCCTTCGATTCTTTTGTCTTTTTGGAAAGATCATGGAAAGTTTCCGGAAGTTCTATCGATAAAGCTTCCACTAAGCTATCCAGATCGGTCGCCTGGGAATGCAATAAAAATGAAGCAATATGGAGGTCTTCCTTAAAAGAGACCGTTTCAAATCCATATCGATCCAAAAGATGATTGGTTTCCTTGGCATCCCAGGTATGAAGATCTTCTTTTTTTAGAAGTGATTTGAATCCCGGGTCCTCCAATGCATTTTCAACTTCCAGGTAAAAAACCGTTCCCTGATTCGGGATCATAAAGCCCTGAAGTTTTTGATTGAGAAAAGACTCCTTGGTACAAACAGGAATGAGCAAAAGGTCTTCTTTGTCTAACGTCCAGTTTTTAATCGTTTTCAATTTCCATTGTGACTTGTTACTGGTAACTTTCTGATTCATCAACGACCGCATTTCATATTTTTTATAGAATTCGTTGACAGAATCCTGAAAACCGGTAAAGGAGACCTCCTCCAAAGAAAACGGGAGTTCCATCTTTGTAAAGATGGTCGCAAGATCTTTCGATAAAAACGCCTTTTCCTTGTCGTTTTCAAGTTTTTCTTTTAATTTTCCTTTGATTTGATCTATATGAGCATATACATTTTCGACCGAATCATACTCCTGTAAAAGTTTTACAGCTGTCTTTTGTCCTACACCGGCAACACCCGGAATATTATCACTGGAATCTCCCATCAAACCTTTAAGATCAATGATCTGGGGTGGCTGGAGTCCATACACCTCTTCAAAATTAGAGAGACTCATCAATTCCATATCCGTAATGCCTTTTTTCATTAACAGAACCGAAGTGGATTCATCCACCAGCTGCAGCAAATCCCGATCACTGGTCAAGATCGTTGTCTGGATCTCCGGATGAGATTTTGCCATAGATCCAATGATATCATCCGCCTCAAAACCAACCTGCTCATAACGCTTGATTCCCGCTCCATCCAGAAATTCCCGGACAATGGGAAACTGCACGATCAGTTCCTCGTCCACCGGTTTTCTTGTTCCTTTATATTCTCCAAATTTTTCATGGCGGAACGTCTTTTCACCCGCATCCCAGGCGACCAGAATGGCATCGGGGCCAATGACCTCAATTGCCTTGTTGAGCATCATGATAAATCCAAAAACGGCATTGGTGGGAATCCCGTTTGAAGTAGACATTCTATGTGAATACAAAGTGGCATAATAAGCGCGAAACAACATGGAGTTGCCATCAAGCAGTAATAATTTGTTCATAGTGAAATCTCCATTTCTAGATTTTATTGTATCATACAGAGAAGAAAATGAAACGAGAAGACATGGCAAACATAAAAAAGCACATATCCAAGATGTGCTTACTTTCGAGACAGCCGAAGCCGTTTATAAATTTTCTTTTCCTGAGCCGAAATTCGATGTCTGCGAATCGTATAATAACGATCCATAACATCAAAAATATATTGAAACAATAAAATCATCAGGCCGTTGATCAGCCATGTCAAAATTCCTCTGTGACAGATCCAAACCCCAAAAGGAACCTGGTAAGGATCCATCATCGCAAAAGTACAGTAAGGAATAAGATCCAGTAAGATCAATAAAAGAAGAAACCAAAGAAACCGTTTCAATGCGCTCTCTTTGATCCATTCTTTAGCCAGACCCGCTATGTAGATCAAGGATGGATAAATAAGTGCATACAAAGGAAAACTGTCAGTAAAAAAGAAATCGGAAACCAACCCGCACAACAAACCGGAAAGAATTCTTGTTTTCCAGGGCTGATCATATAGAACAAACATTAAAGCCAGAAAAGTCAAATGACTGATAAATCCATACCCTTTAAACGTTGGATCTGGATACAGACCATACGCAATCAAATCATCCACCAAAAGACAGACAAGAATCAAGATCACAGAAGCTCTTATTTTCATGATACTTTTCCACTTCCAATCACGAAAACATAATTAAAACTTCCAATGTTGCTGACCGGCTTCACATAGATCGTGGAAATGATAGCATCGTCGTTGGTCTCTACACTTTGTACTTGTCCTAAATAGATTCCTGAAGGATAATTACCTCCCCGTCCTGACGTGCTGACTTCCTGCCCCTGTGTCACAGTGGCTTCATTATCAAACAAAGATACACGATAGGCCTTTCTTTCCGTGTCATAGCTTTCCAATACACCTTCGACATTGGTTCCATCATCCAATGCGATATTAACGGCAATATCATTGATCAGATCATCGCTGGTCAAAAGCCGGACCGTGGAAGTTGCAGTTTGCACTTCTTCAATCAACCCCACTGCCCCTTTTGAGGTACAAACGATCATATTGGGCTCAATCTCTTGTTTGGATCCCGCCGAGATCGTTACCGTCTGATCCCATCCAGAAACATCACGGGACAATACAGTGGCACTGACGTTTTTCGCATCTTTGAGAGCTCCTTTCATTTCAAGGAGTTCTTCCAATTCCGCATTTCGGTTTCTTTCTTCTTCGTATAAAGTTTTATAACTTCTTTGTTGAGAAAGCTCCTCATTCAAATACTGATTGTCTTCATAGACATGCCAAAGATTGGCCAAATCACTAAACGCATTGCCTATTGAAGTCAATGGGTAGTCAATCAGTCCATATTTGATATAGGTCCAAGCACTGTATCCCATATTCGATAAAGGATTCTGTCGTAATCCCATCATCGTCAATCCAAAAACCAGTAAAACAATATTTCCTATCAACAAAATCCTCTGAAGTTTTGTGAATCTTTTCATTATGTTCCCCCAAGTACATTTCATTATAATAGGAATCCAACAATCATTCAATCAAGATATTGATGTTGTTTGAAAGAATACCATTCCTCTTTTCCGACAATGACATGATCTAACAGATCGATGCCCACGATTTGACTGATTTCTTTAACACGTCTTGTAAAGAGAATATCCTGACGGGAGGGCGCAGGGTCTCCGCTGGGATGATTGTGAACCATGATGATTGAAAAAGCCCGTGCCTGGATTGCATCGTGAAAGATCTCACGGGGATGGACACAACTTTCGCTCAAGGTTCCGATAAATAATATTTTATGTCCGATAATCTTGCCTTTTACATTTAAATACACACAGACAAAATGTTCCTGTGCTTTATATCCGATTTCCGTCTGAAACCAGTTGACCAGATCCACCGGATCAAAAATCGAAGCGGAATAGTTCTTCTTTCTCATAACTCTTTTACAAAGCTCAATGCTTGTCATCAGCTGTAAAGCCTTGACTTCCTTGATCCCTTTAATTTGTACCAAATCATTGATGGTCAAATCAAAGAGTTTGGAAAGATCATCGGATATCGTCAAAACTTCTTTAGCCAGATCAAAAACACTCCTTTCTTTATTTCCGCTTTGCAGAAGAAGACAGATGATCTCCATGTCACTTAAAGATTCCAATCCGTACGTCAGTGCTTTTTCGCGCGGGCGCAATTGCGTTTCTACTTCTTTGATTTTCATATGTATAGATACGTAAAAAAAAGCTTTGATTCGCCATAAAATCAAAGTTTTTACAAATAAAAGGTCTTTCCAGTTGTCAATGCATGGATTTGATCTTTAAGTTCCGCCTTTAAAAATTGGTAAGCTACATGCCCTGTGCAGTGTCCAGTATATACAACGGAAATATGATCTCGTATAAACTTCGCCATAGAACCGGTAACCAGTTCAGGATGACGCAACGACTTCAGGTGCAAGCCTCCAATATAGGCATACACCGGACGCTTTAGTTTCTTTTTAACCGAAGTGACGATAGGCTCCAGTCCTAAATGTGAACAACTGTTAAAAAGAATCAAACCTCTGGGAGTGTCAAAAACCAGCGTAAGCTCATGACTAAGATCATCCACCAGGTAAGTATCTCCTATTTTCCGGTAAAGTTTAGCCGATTCATTGGGCATTTTTTCGTCGGGAATCAAATACACGTTGTCTTCAAGCTTTGTATCCTGATCAATACAGAAAAAACGGTTCTTCTTTTGTTTTAGATTTGGATCAAGCCCTATATAGTGGATCTGCCCTCCTGAACCAGAATAATAGTCTTCAAAAACAGAAGAAGAAGCATAGATCTTATGTTCCGGATATTGTTCCATAATCGATAAAAAGCCATTGGCGTGATCATAATGCCCATGGGAGAGAATCGTATAGTCAACCGAATCCAAATCAATGGATAAAGATTTCGCATTCTGCAAAACGCCTTCACTTTGTCCGGCATCCAGCAGATATTTTTTTGAGTCATGTTCGATGTAAAAGCTTAAGCCATGCTCTCTGCACAATGGATCCGTACCGGTATTTTCAATCAATACAGTGATTTTCATACTGAAATTATATCATTCTAAATCAAGAAACATAAAAAAATCCCCTTTTTGGGGATTGAATTGCTTATGGGGCGGCTGACGCGATTCGAACGCGCGAATGACGGAGCCACAATCCGCTGTGTTAACCACTTCACCACAACCGCCATGTGCTTGTTTATTGTATACAATTTAAAAGGGATTGTAAAGCACAATTTTTATTTTTGTCGCAAAACTCATCGGCGCTCCTTGATGACATCCCCAACTCTTGGATGTCCTATCAATAAAGGGCTGAGCGGATCATGCCGATCTATATTTCTTTGGATCTGTCTTTCATCATAATTGGCATAACAATATTTACAAAGATGTTGGCAGGTGTTGTAGGCTCCAATATCAACCATCTCTACGCATCCACAATTTCTTGCCTTCCATTTTTTAAAGATCTTTCCCGTGATCGCATACGCTTCCTGAACACTGAGGCAGACATCCTTTTTAAATCCGTATTCTGAAAGATCTTGTTTTTCAAAACAAGTCTGCACACTCATATGGTGTTTTGCGGCCAGCTGTGCAAAAGAAAGTCCGATTTTCTCCATATCTTCAGAACCGATGGATCGGCATTGTAACTCCTGTTGATGAAACCGAACATTTTTATATACATCCACAAAAGAAACAATGATTTTTTCAACATATCCGTCAAGTTCCTTACATAATTTCGAGAAGGCTCGAACGTGATAATCCACCGTATATCTTGAATTTACTAAAATAGGATCGTATCGCAATACCGGTTTGATTTTTGAGCATAAAGAGAGGGCTTGTATCCCTTTGATAATTTCTTTTTTATTCGCAACATTGGGTTCAACATCTTGATGATAAGGTGTCAATGTCACTTGAAAAAGATATGGTACGGGGATCTGATCTAACGAACCTAAAATAGGGAGTGGATTTTTGGTACAAAAGACAATCAAATCGATGTCTTTCATTTCAATTCTGGATAGAAAATGAGCATCAAAAGGATTTTGTACAAGAAAATACCCTTCTTTTATACGGTTTAAAAACCAGGGAGTATAAAATCCCACGATGTCCGTTCGGCCGCTAGCGTTAATGATCATACTTTCAGTGTATAGCTTCTTATAAAAATTTCAAGTCAGTAGATATAGCTCTCTTTTCGTTTTTTTTGTATACTTATACCAGTGAAAAGAGTGAAAATATGAAACGATTTCAATATTATAAGGTGGCCGCCTGTACGCCTCATGTTTCCATAGGCGATCCTTGTGCCAATGCCCGGTCTATACTGGAAACCCTGCAAAAGATGCCGGCAGATATTCAGTGTGCCGTCTTTCCTGAATTGAGTCTGAGCGGGTATACCTGCCAGGACCTTTTCTATGAAAAGATCCTTCTGGACAGCTGTAAAGAGCAGCTACTTTTTCTTGCGTCCAACCTTCCAAAGAATAAGGTCGTCATCATCGGTCTTCCTTTGGTTGTCGACACAAAGCTGTATAACTGTGCTGCTGTGTTATTTGATCACAAGATCCTGGGGATCTATGCCAAAACCTATATTCCGATGTATAACGAATACTATGAAAAAAGATGGTTCTCTTCTTCCAAAGAATTAAAAGAAGGTACAACTGTTCAAATTGGCGATCAAATCGTCCCGGTTTCCGGAAATATCTTATTCAAAGACCAGACTACCGGTGCCTGCATTGGGGTTGAGATCTGTGAGGATCTATGGGTGACGATTCCGGTCAGCTCCCGACAAGCCTTGCAGGGAGCCAATATCCTGTGTAACTGCAGCGCATCCAATGAGATCATTGCCAAGGAAACCTATCGTAGAAATCTCGTTGTGCATCACAGTGCTCAATGCTATGGAGCCTACATCTATGCCAGTGCCGGGCCGTATGAAAGCAGCAGTGACCTGGTATTTGGCGGACATGATATCATCGCTGAAAATGGAACATTGTTGGCGGAAAGAACCATGAATGAAAACGCCGACTTTATCGTCAGTGAAATTGACCTGGATCATTTGGAACAGGACCGCATTCATTTCAAAACAAGCCGCGAAGAAACAGTGGACAAGGCCTTGATCATCTTTTTCCAAAGCAAGCCTTATCCAAATATTGAACTGACCCGATCGATCAATGCCTATCCTTTTGTACCGCAAAACCTGGAAAAACGGCTGGAGCGCTGTCAGACCATTCTTCATATCCAGGCAAGAGGCCTGGCAACACGGTTAAAAAAGATCCACAGCCAGAATGTTGTGATTGGCATCAGCGGTGGACTGGACTCTACCCTGGCCTTGCTGGTGTGTCATGAAGCGTTTAAGATCAATAGTTACGATCCTCACGGTATCCATGCGATAACCATGCCGGGATTTGGAACGACAAAACGCACAAAGACAAATTCACATACATTGATGGAATTGTTGAATGTTTCCAGTGAAGAAATTTCGATCCTGGATGCGGTAAACCAGCACTTTGCGGATATCTCCCACGATCCAGATATCCATGACATCACATATGAAAATTCACAGGCACGGGAAAGAACACAGATCCTGATGGACCTATCCAACAAATACAATGGATTGGTCGTGGGTACAGGCGATCTCAGTGAACTGGCATTGGGTTGGTGCACATACAATGGAGATCATATGAGCATGTATGCCGTAAATGCCAGCGTGCCAAAAACACTGGTTCGCTATATTGTCGAAAGTTTTGCGATCCTGGCTAAAGAACAAGGCAATCACAAACTTCACGATGTATTGATTGACATTTGTGATACCCCTGTATCGCCAGAACTTCTCCCGCCGGATGCCAAAGGAAAGATCCAACAAAAGACAGAAGAAGTCTTAGGCTCTTATGATCTGCACGACTTTTTCCTCTACCATATGCTCCGTTTCCATGAAGAACCAGAAAAAATATATGAATTATGTAAGCTGGCCTTTCCAGATATTTCCAAAGAAACGATCTTACAGGCCCTTCGCACTTTTTATTCACGCTTCTTTGCGCAGCAATTCAAACGGAATTGTATGCCGGATGGCGTAAAAGTGGGTTCCATCTGTTTTTCTCCCCGCGGAGACTGGCGGATGCCTAGTGATGGAAGCCGCAATCTATGGCTTGACCAAATTGAAAAAATCCGAGATTAACTCGGATTTTTTTATACTTTGATCGTCTGGATCGCAATACATCCCGGTCCACCCTGTGTAATAAAGGTTGGAGAAAGCGGATATACAACGATCTTAGCTTCCGGATATTTGTTTCGTAAAGCAGACTGCGCTTCAAAAGCCAATTCATCATTAAAGGCATGTGTAATATAGAATATATAATCCTGATTGACCCCTTTTTTATCAAACTCTTCAAGAATCATCCGTAAAGCCTTTTTAAAAGTACGAACAACTGTAAACTTCACCAGAATCGTTCCATCTTCCTGCCGTTTCATAACAGGAATCAATTTCAGAAGGCCTCCTAGGCCCGCTTCCACATGTCGAACGCGTCCTCCTCTAAGCAGAAATTGAAAGTCAAAAGGGATCAGGAAGGAAAGATCTGTTTCCCTGGCCTTTTCTAAAGAACTAACGATTTCATCCAGTGATTTACCTTCCTGTGCCATTTTTAAAGCCTGATCAACCAAAAGGCGATGCGGCCCGCACAGCGTCTTTGAATTCAAAACGTGGATCTTTTCGGGATGATCACACTGGTTTTTCGCCAGTATCGCATTATCATAGGTCCCGCTGAGTCCCTGCGCCATCGTGATATCCAACACTTCCCCTTGTTGGCAAAGACGATTATACGTATCAATTTTTTCTCCTATAGAAGGCTGTGAAGTGCTGGGAACCTTTTTTTCTTTGATCATTTTCAATAGTTTCGTACTCGTGATATCTTCAAAATCCCGATAGCTTTGTCCTTCGATATTTACATTCAGCGGACAGACGGTAATTCCTTTTTCTGCTCCATCTTTAATCGAATATAAAGTTGATGAATCTGTAACAATCTGCAACATTGTTGATCCTCCTGTTTGTCCTGTTATTAAAGTATCATTAATAGTTTTCAAAGTCAATATATCTAGTTTTAATATCTAGTTTGCTTGGTTATTGTAATTGTGATAAACTTGAACCATGAAAACGAAGGAACAAATCAAGACAGACCTGTTGAATTTCTCATGTCCTCGCTGGAAAGATCTTCCCAACTTTGATATCTATATGGATCAATTGATTGCCTGTATCACTTCCTATCTGCAACCGCTCTACTTTCAGGAGGAAAAGATCCTTACCAACAGTATGGTCAACAATTATGTGAAAAACAGTATCCTGGACCCCCCTGTCAAAAAGCACTATAATGCCAAGCATTTGGCTTATTTGATCGTTGTCTGCATATTAAAACGGGTTTTTACCTTGAACGAGATTTCTTCTCTGATCGAAGTTCAAAGTAAAATGCGTTATTCCAGTTATATGGAAGCCTATGACAAATTTTCATCCTATCTGGAGATCTATCTTCATGAAATTATTGAAAAAGGAAATCTAAACGAATTGAATCCAAAATATCGATCCAAGGAAGAGGAACTCCTCTGTAATGTCGTTTCTTCCATCGTCATGAAAATCTATACCGAGTATTATCTGATCTCTCAAGATCATTAGTGGGCATACCGCTCACTTTTTTTATGAAAAAAAGGTCCCATATTGGACCTTTTATTTTAAACGAATGATTTTATGATCATCCCATTTATCTTTGATGTTCTCATTTTCATTGGGAATCCCGATCGCAATCACCCATAAAGGCAATACATTTTCTGGAAGCGCAATAAATTTCTTGAGCTTCTCTATACGATCTTCATTGGGATATCCGCCTAACCAGCAGGATCCATACCCCATGGATTTGGCTTGAATCAAGATGTTTTCAGTAGCCGCTGCACAATCCTGCTGACAGTAATCCAGGCTCGGATTCAATTTTAGATCCGCACAAACAAGGATGGCCAGAGTGGCCGTTTCCAGAGGACCGGCGTAAGGAGAAAAATCACGAAGGCGTCGAATTTTTTGAATATCTTCTACAACGACAAACATCCATGGCTGAAGATTGCGCGCCGATGGAGCACTAAAAGCCGCTTTCAACAAGCTCTGAATGTCTTCTTCTTGGATCGGCTCCATCTGAAAATGGCGTATACTGCATCGCTGGTAGATAGGATTCATTATTCTTCGCCATCCCAACAATATGTACAAAGTTTACATTTTGGAAGGCCAATGGATTCGATCATATCGTCCAGACGATGATAACGCAATGTCGTAAATTTAGAACGCTTGCGGATCTCTTCACACATATTCTGATAACGCTGACTGTCTGGATCTGCGTATTCCTTCAAAATTTCTTCACTGACATTGTCGCCTTCCAAATCTTTGATCACACGACGAGTGATCAAGTCCATCTCGGAACTGGAACGAGAGAAATTCAAGAATTTACATCCAAACATGATTGGCGGACAAGCTGGACGAACATGAACTTCTTTAGCGCCCGACTGATAAAGGAAATCCGTTGTTTCTCCCAATTGTGTACCACGTACGATCGAATCATCGATCAAAAGAAGTTTTTTGTCTTTAATGAGTTCCTTTACCGGGATCAGTTTCATCTTGGCAATCATATTTCGCTGACTCTGACTTGTCGGCATAAAGCTTCTAGGCCAGGTTGGTGTATATTTGATAAATGGACGAGAGAATGGGATCTTCGTTGCGTTTGAATACCCCACCGCATGTGCAATTCCACTGTCTGGAACACCGGCTACGCTGTCGATATCCACTTTCTCATCGCGTGAAGACAAGATTTCTCCGCAACGGTTACGCATACATTCTACATTGACCCCTTCATAGGTACTTGTTGGATATCCATAATATACCCATAAGAAAGAACAAATTTTCATAGTATCCCCAGGTTCCTGTTTCGTTTCCACTCCATTTGGTGTCATAAAAAGAATTTCCCCAGGTCCCATATCCTTATAGTGATGATATCCCAGATTTAAAAAGGCACTGCTTTCAAAAGTTGCACAGTATCCGCTGTCTTTTTCACCAATGATGATTGGCGTTCTTCCCACCTTATCACGGGCACAATAGATTCCTGACTTGGTCAAAAGCATGATACTCATGCTTCCTTCAACCACTTCCTGAACATAATGAAGACCTTCTACGATACTGGCCTTCTGATTGATCAAAGCGGCAACCAGTTCAGTGGGATTGATTCCTCCGGTGCTCATTTCAAAGAAATGTGTCATACCGTTTTGAAAACAATTTTCTTTCAGCTCTTCCAAGTTATTGATGCGTCCTACAGTCGTGATCGCAAAGCTTCCTAAATGCGAATGAACCAGAAGCGGCTGCGACTCAAAATCTGAGATACAACCAATTCCCAGATTTCCTTCAAACTGATCCAGGTCTTTATCAAATTTAGTACGGAAAGGGCTGTTTTCAATGTTGTGAATGGCTCGATTAAAACCATTTTTTCCATAAACGGCCATTCCGGCACGGCGAGTTCCTAAATGAGAATGGTAATCTGTACCAAAAAATAAATCTAAAACACAACTTTTCTTTGAAGCTACTCCAAAAAATCCACTCATACGATTCTCCTTTTAAAATATACGAAAAGTATACCACACAACGACAGAATTCCGACAAAAATATTAAAAAAAAACAGACTCTATCCAAGAATCTGTTTTTCAATCAAATCAATCACTTCTTCAAATCCAATTTTTTCAGTACTGCTGATGCCATAGACCATGCGAAGAGGAATCTGCAGTTTCTGAGAAATATTTTTTAAGGATTTGATTCGCTTTGTTTTAGGAATCTTATCGATCTTTGTCGCAACCAAGAGAATAGGAATCTTTAAAGCCTTGAAATAATCGATCATATCCATATCATCCTGCGTTGGATCATGGCGGGCATCCACCAGCTGAATCGCCAAAACCAGCTGTTCTCTTTTGGAAAAATATTCCTCCATCATATCGCCCATCTTTTTGAGCATCGTCTTAGACATTTTGGCATACCCGTATCCAGGCACATCCACCAGCATCCATTTTCCATCAATCGAGAAGAAGTTGATGAGCCTTGTCTTACCGGGTGTATTTCCTACGTACGCCAGTCTCTTTCGATTCGTCAAGGCGTTGATAAATGAACTTTTTCCTACATTACTTCTGCCGACAACCACAACTTCAGGGAGTGTACTTTCCGGCCATTGATCCTTTCCAACGGCACTGGTCACAAATTCTGCCTGCATACTATTGAACCAATGCGTGAGACAGAACTTGTTTCACATTTGAAACTGGAATGAAGGTTACCGAATCTCTGACTTCCTGAGGAACATCGTCCAGATCTTTGACATTGCCTCGAGGAATCAGGATCGTATCGATTCCGCTTCGATGAGCGGCCAGCGATTTTTCCTTTAATCCACCAATTGGCAAAACATTGCCTCGTAAGGTGACTTCCCCGGTCATGGCCAGATTGGCTTTTACAGGAATGTTACTGAAACAAGATACCAGAGCCGTGGTCATGGTTACGCCGGCACTTGGTCCATCTTTAGGCACCGCTCCTTCCGGAACATGAATGTGAACATCCAACTTTTCAAAGTCGCTGGAATCAATATGGTACTCTTTGGCATGGGCCCGAATATAATCCAGAGCAATACTTGCACTTTCTTTCATTACATCCCCCAGCTGTCCTGTCAGGATAAGTTTTCCATGTCCGTCAAATTTATTCGCTTCAATTTGAAGGATATCTCCTCCAAAACTTGTATAAGCCAATCCGGTAACCGTTCCTACCTGGTCTTTTTTCTCTTTTTTACCATAGTCGACTTTTTCATTTCCCAGCCATTCATGAATGAGCTTTTTATTTAAGGAAATGTTGCGTTTGCCATCCTTTAAAATAGCCAGAACCGTCTTGCGGCAAATTGTTGCGATCGTTCTTTCCAGCTGACGAACGCCAGCTTCTCGAGTGTAATAGCGAATTAAATACAGCATCATCTTATCATTGATCTTCAGCTGCGAAGGCTTCAGTCCGTTTTCAGTCAATTGTTTTGGCAACAGATGTTCACGGGCAATGTTGATTTTTTCAATGTCCGTGTAGCTGGATAATTCAATAATTTCTAAACGATCACGTAAAGCAGGCGGAATGTTTTCCAAATAATTCGCTGTTGCGAGAAAAAGTACTTTGGAAAGATCATAGCTTTCTTCAATATAGTGATCGGAGAACATCGCATTCTGTTCTGGATCCAGCACTTCCAGCATAGCTGAACTTGGATCGCCTTTATAATCCGAAGCCATTTTGTCGATCTCATCGATCAAAAAAACCGGATTGACAACCTGAGCTTTTTTCATTCCCTGAATGATACGTCCCGGCAAAGCTCCCAGATACGTCCGTCTATGGCCACGAATCTCGGCTTCGTCACGTACACCGCCTAAGGAAATTTTCACAAAATGGCGGTCTAAAGCACGGGCTACACTTTTTGCCAGAGATGTCTTTCCTACCCCAGGAGGCCCGACAAGGCATAAAATCGGAGCCTTTAAGGAATTGGTCATCTGTTTGACAGCCAAATACTCCATAATACGTTCCTTGACCTTTTCCAAGCCGTAATGATCTTCATCAAGGATCCTTTGTGCTTCGTTCAGGTCTTCGTTATCCTGCGTTTCCTGCCACCAAGGAAGGTCCATCAGCCAATCAATATAATTCTTGATGACGCCGGTCTCGCCGGATGCCATTGGAAGCATCTCGTATCGCTGTAATTCTTCAAGAACCTTTTTCTTGATGTATTCAGGATACGGATTTTCCTCCAGACGCTTGCGAATCTTTTCAGCATCCTGATCCTGAGAAGCAATGTCTCCCAGCTCTTCACGAATCGCATTCATTTTTTCACGAAGATAATAATCTTTCTGTCCCTGGTCAATGCGCTCTTTGACTGTTTCATTGATTTTTTGTTCGACCTCAGACATCTTCTTTTCTTTTTCCATATCGGCCAGAAGCATCTCTAAACGGTCATTGATCCCAAGCGTTTCCAGATATTTCTGTTTTCTTTCGGTCGACAAAGGAAAAGCCTGGATCGCACGATCACTTAAAAGGTCCGCTCCAATCCCTTTTGACAGTTCAATGATCAACTCTTTCGAAAGGAATTTCTCCGCATTTCCTAAAGAATCAAATTCATTGGCAATCATTCGAACTAGTGCAACCTCTTCCATTTCGTCCTGGCGATAGCTGTGAAGAATATCCACTTGAGCGATATCACTTAAGCTTCCTTCCTGCCAGCTGACCAGCTTTACTCGATCAAGCCCTTTAAACTTGATTCGTAAAAAGTTATCAAAACGACGCACATGACGAATCTCACAAAGAGTTCCGACCTGGTAGATATCCTCGATCGTTGGATCATTGATCTGCAGATCGATCTGAGAGAATAAAACCACCTTATCCTCATAATTATCCTGTGCGTTTTCAATCGCTTTTAAAGACGGTTCACGCCCCACATCAATTACAATTTCCTGCTCAGGGAATAAGATCACTCCCCTTGTACATACTAAAGGATATGTTTGAGACATAAATACAACCTCCTTTTTTTCCTTTTAAAAAAGACGCCAGGCGTCTTTTTTATTATATTTTATTATACTATTTTACAGATTCTTTAAGCAACTCAATTGCTTTTTTCTGTGCCAGATCATACTGAATGCTGTCTGGAGAAACCAACTGTTTGATACGGTCAACATCCATACCATATGTTTCCGACATATTCTTGTATTCTGCTTCAATGGCATCCTCATCGATTTCAATGTTTTCTGCCTTTACGATTTCTTCCAAAACCAGGCTGGTCTTTACATTGTTTTCAGCTTCCGGCTTCATCATTTCTTTTAGATCCGCCTCATTCTGTCCACTGGCTTCAAAATACTGTTTTGCGGTATATCCAGACTGCATCATCTGATTTTCGAAGTTTCTGTATAGGCGGTTGACTTCATTTTCCACCATAACCATTGGAATATCAACTTCAGCGTCTTCTGTTACTTTCGCAATCAAGGCACTCGTAAAGTCATTTTCAGCCTGCTGTTCTTTACGCTTTGCCAAATCTTCCTTTGTCACTTCCTTGAACTTTTCTAAAGTTTCAACACCTTCACGTTTTAACTTTTTGATCAGTTCATCATTGGCTTCTGGAAGATCTTTATATTTGATTTCATGAACCGTACATTTAAAAACAGCTTCTTTTCCTGCGATATCCTTGGCCCCATACGCTTCTGGGAACGTTACGACAACGTCTTTTTCCTCACCGGATTTTACACCAATCAACTGATCTTCAAATCCTGGGATAAACGTTCCTGATCCCAACTCCAAAGGATAATTTTCTGCAGAACCGCCGTCAAAAGGAACACCATCAATGGTTCCTACATAATCGATGGTAACCTGGTCTCCGTTTTCCGCAGCCTGATCTTCTTCACGAAGTACCCAGTCGGCATAACGATTCTGGATTCTTTCTACTTCTTTTTCAACATCTTCATCCGTAACCGAAACTTCTTCTTTATGGATATCTAACCCTTTGTACTCTTTCAATGTGACTTCAGGCATCACAACACAGTGGAACACTAAAGTGACGGATTTTTCATCCGCTTCCTTTACTTCTAACGTAGGACGGGCTACCAGTTCGATTTTTGTTTCTTCTACAGCCTGTGCCAATGCATCGTTTGCGACTTCTTCAGCGGCATAATCATAAACAGCCTTGGCAGGGATCTGCTTGCGAATCAGGGCTTCTGGAACATGTCCTTTGCGGAAACCTTTCAAATTGACAGACTGTTTTAAATTGTTGAAGACTTTTTTCTGGGCCTTTTCCCAAACTTCTCCATCGACTGTGACTTGCAGTTCACCTTCTGAATGTTCTTTTACTGTCCATGTAGTGTTCATTTTTATTCTCCTCTTCTTTCAATATATAAAACGGCATTCTGAACCTGACACAATTCATGATTTTGAATAAAGATTTCAAACTCGTCATCCCTCATAAACGCATCATACACCAATCGAACAATGGATATGGCGATAGGCAGGGCTTCTTCTTCACTGAAATCAAAAGGTCTTCGGGATAAGATCTCCTGATGAAAAAGTGTGATGCAGAAGTTTTGAAATGCAGGATCCTCATTGGAAAACCATTGATCAAAAAGCGCCAAGACTTCCTGCACGGTCGGGTCTGAATGCTCATCCAAGATCGCACTTGGAATGAAGGTGATCTCCCATCCTTCTTTTTCCACTTGGAAAGGAAGATCGATTTTCTGTTCCATCAGATACTCAATCAGTTCCCCTTTGACTTCCGGCAACAGATCCTTGTTCAGTAAAGACTGTACTTCTTCAGGATATTGCCTTAAATTCACTGTCTTTAAAAAAGGGATCACCAGATCTTGTTTCAAAGGATCATCGATCCAGGAAAAGACCTGCTCAATGGAAGGAGACTTTGTTTCTTCCTTTAAATAAGGGCGACAATCCTCCTCATATTCCATCAATCGATCCAGGCAGTCCTGGGGAACGTAAGGAACAGAGATTTCCTGATGAATCAAATCGTACGCCTCCTGGTACTTTTCCTCTTCCATTTTTGTCTGGAGTTCTTTAAATAAAGACTGATAATAGGAATTCATCGTACCTCCTGGCGAAACAGTTAAAGTTTATCATAAGTGATAGCAAGAATCAACGGAGCCTCTTGCATTTTCCACAAATTCAACTTTATTTCTTTTGTGCCGAAATATAATCCTCTACATGCCTCTCCACGATTTCAAAAGGCAGGGATCCTGCCGACAGAATGGCCTGATGAAATTCACGGTCATCATAAGAATGTCCAAGCTTTTCCTGCGCTTTCTTTTGAAGGGTAAAGAACTCGTAGGCGCCTACATAGTAAGGCTCAAAGATACAAGCATCATACAAAAGCTGATCGTATTGTTCCTGAATCAGATTGATTCCATACATTTCCAGATTCTCATTGCATGTATCAATATCCCAACCATAATAATGGATACCGATATCTGCCAAGATCAGGGCATCGTATAGAAACATTGAGTAGGAACTATAAGCTTTCAACGTTTTCTGCGGAATATCCTTTAAATATTTCAGGCTGTAATGTTCCGCATAGGTAGCGTAGCCTTCCTGATAGGCAATCGAACGTAATAAAGACCATCGAATTTTTTGTGATGTGGCTTCATGCAGGTAGTTATACTGATACATATGCCCCGGCATTCCTTCATGGCAGACCGTCATAAATGTATCCACACTGGAAATATCATTGTTGTGGGGATTGACACGCAGCTGTCCTTTCTGGTTTCCATCCAAGGTAGGAATCTGATAATAAGCGGCCATGCCATTGTCGGTGGCGATGTCTTCTTCCATGTCCCGAATCTCATAATCCAGACTGGAAATGGTAGGAAAATCTTCAAACATCTGTTCCTTGACATCTTCCAGAATTTCTTCATAACTGGTATACGATGTCTTCATATCGAAAAGATCCATCGTTTCCTCATAGTTATTGTAGAATGAAAAGATATGATCTTGATACGCTTCATTCATTTTTTCTTCCACATCTTCCACCGATTGGATTCGTCCCGTATTGGACTGCATAAGATACGTGTAATATTCTTTGCCGTTTGGCAAATTGGCCAGTCCAGTGGGATGATTCTCTCCTTTTTCCTCCAACTCTGTCATTGCTTCCAGGATCATCTGATAGGAGCGAAGATACGAATCATTAAATGCCTTTTGGATCCTGGATATATATTCTTTTTCCAGGTTTGTATCTAATGATAGTTCTTTTACTCTCTTGATCAAAGTGTTCAGCGAAGAACTTTCATTGCCTTGTTCCAGGATCTGCTGGCAATAAGAAATCACCGAATCAAAATCAATGCACATTGTCCCCATCTCATTTTGTTTCCATGTGTAGTCGATGGCACTTTGCGTATAATCATCTACATCCTCGATCATTAGAATCAAATTTTCTACATCTTTCTGAGAATATAGCTCCCAATCCGAAAAAATCATCGGAAAAGAAACATGGATCCCATTGGTCGGACTGAACTCACTGGAAAGATAATCAAACTTAGGATCGCTTAATTTCTGGGAAACTTCCATATTAAATAAAAACGCATCATAAGTATCTTGTTGAGAAGATGTCAGATCTTCTTTGTCAAACGTTTGTAATTCATCCAACGTCTCCTGAATCTCTAGCCTGTTATCCTCCATGGAGGCTTCATCCATGCGGCCAAATGTTTTTTCGACCGTAGATTCATCAATTCCCAAGGCTTCTGGATCTTCGACATACGAATGGAGCGTATAGTAATCCGCAGTCAGGGTTTCTATCATCTGCTCCTCAAGAAAATCATCAAATTCTTTTTGTGTTTTGGTCAGCTGTATTTTTTCTTCTTTTGGAACCGTAACCTGTGTTGAAGAATAAGAACAGCCTGTGCACAACAGACAAACACTTACCAAAAAAACAATCCATTTATTCCATTTCATACTTATAACCTCTCAGAAAAATTTTAACACAAAAAAAGGAAACAACGATCACGAAGTTTCCTGAAGATATTTAAGATGTTTCCATTCTTTCATCACAAAGACTCCTGATACGATAAAAGCCACCGAATCGGCAATGGGTGCACTGATCATAATTCCATCCAGGCCAAGGAATTTCGGCAGGATCAACACCAGAGGAATAAAGAACAAAACCTGGCGGGTCAAAGAAAGGACCATCCCTTTCAAAGGCTTTCCTACAGCCGAAAAATATCCGGAAGATACAACCTGAACACCAATTACACAGGCCATAAGAAGAAACACCTTCATAAACCGTGTGGCAAAATCAAAATACAAGGGATTTCCAGTTCCAAACAACGATAAGATGGGTTGGGTAAATATTTGAAAACAAAGCCACCCCACCATGGAAACACCTAAAGCACAACCCAAAGACAGGCGGAAAGTCTGTTTGACACGCTGATATTTTTTTGCTCCGTAATTGTAACCGACAATCGGCTGTGTCCCCTGTGAGATTCCAATGATCACTGCCAGTAAGATCGCATTGACTTTCATGACGATACCGCAGGCCGCCAATGGGATTTCCTGACCAAATTCAGTAAACTGTCCGTAGTACACCAGAGAGTTGTTTAAAATGACCTGGACAAAAAGAATCGAACACTGATTAATGCAGGCGCTGATGCCGATCCCGGCAGTCTGAAGCGTCTGAGAGAAAGAAAAACGAAAATCTTTCAGTTGCATGTCCACTTGTTTAAAATGTTTAAGGTAGAACGCGCCCACAACAAAGGAAATCACCTGTCCCAATACCGTGGCCCAGGCAGCACCGGCCACTCCCATATGGAAAGGAAAGATAAAAATAGGATCAAGAACCGTATTCACCAAAGCGCCGATCAGCACACAGAACATCGAATATTTCGGACTTCCATCCGCGCGAATCATATTGCTCAATACATTGGTTCCAATTAAAAAGGGGGCACCAAAAGTCGTAATGGAAGTATATTCCAGAGCATACGGTAGAATCTGATCCGTTGCCCCAAAGGCGTGCATCAACGGTTCCAGAAAAAGGAAAACGAGGACCACGTAAATCAAACTGGCAATCAACATCGCCACAACACCATTCCCAATCACGCTGCGTGCTTTTTCTTTTTGACCGGCCCCCAAATACAGAGAATAACGGGACGCTGAACCGATCCCAATCAATAAAGAGATTGCCAAAGTAATCGTGGTCAAAGGATAGGCTACGTTGGTGGCTGCATTCCCCAGATAGCCTACACCCTGGCCGATAAAAATTTGATCGACGATATTATAAAGAGAACTCACCAGCATGGAAATAATACTGGGAATCGCAAAACTCCGTAATAATTTTGAAGGCTTCTCTATGCCTAAAATATTCTCCATGTCTTCCCTTCTTTCATATACTATCTACAGTTTTAGATTATATCAAATATCATTATGATTATTAAATGAAATCTTATATAATAGGGATACATGGAGGAACTACAATGGATCAGCTACGTGAAGAACTTTTAAAAGAATTACCTGAATTTGAAAGAAAGACACAATTATTCTATCAAAAAGAGATATCAATCAAAGACTACAAGGGATACAGCGGTGGCTTTGGTTCCTATGCCCAGCGCGGCGGCAGTACCTTTATGCTGCGATTGAGAATGAATCAGGGACGCATCACAAAAGAAAAACTAAAATTTCTTGTCGAACAATGTGAAAAATACGACATTGAGCGCACCCACTGTACAACTTGTCAAACCGTCCAGCTGCACGATGTGAAACCGGAGGCTTTGACACCAATCATGAAAGAAGCTTTAGAAAAAGGAATCATTACACGCGGAGGCGGAGGCGATTTCCCACGGAATGTCATGTGCTCTCCCTTATCCGGCATTGATCCCGAGGAGCCTTTCGATGTTTACCCCTACGCCAAACAAGCCGGCGAATATTTATTGAGCATTATCAACAAATATTCTCTTCCACGAAAGCTGAAAGTAGCCTTTTCCAACTCTAAAGCCAATGAGACTCATGCCAATTTCAGAGACTTGGGCTTTATTGCCAATGAAGATCATACCTTTGATGTGTATTGTTGCGGAGGATTGGGAAACAATCCAAGGATGGGGGTCAAGGTTGGAGATCATATCAACCCCAAAGACATCTTATATTACGTGAATACTATGGTTCTCCTTTTTATGGAACACGGAAATTATACCAACCGTGCCAAAGCCAGAACACGCTATTTACAAGAAACACTGGGAATCGACGGAATCCAGAAGGAATTCAAAGAAAAAGTGGAACGTGCCATGAAAAATCTGGATCATGATGTTTCCCCTGTCTCAAATCCAATCTCAAAAACAGGACCTCTTTGGAACGATCTGCCTAAACGGGTAATTGCCCAGAAACAAAAAGGATTGTATGCAGTGTATTATCATCCTTTGTGTGGAAATATGACAACAGCCAAGTGGAAAGAACTTTGGGACGTGATCGAGAATATGGAAGATGTAGAGATTCGTTTGAGTCCGCAGGAAGATCTGTATATCGTAAACTTGACCGAAAAGGAAGCCAGAGAAGTTCTTAGCCATACAGACGATGGAGCCCGCACCCAGTTTGAAGCCAGCGTCAGCTGTATTGGCGCCGCAACCTGTCAAATTGGTCTTCGCGACTCCAACAATGTCTTAAAAGCCCTGATTGAAGCACTTCGTCCGTATGATTTTGAAGAAGGAGTCCTTCCTAAGATCTATATTTCCGGCTGCCCAAGTTCCTGCGGAGCCAACCAGATCGGAGCCATTGGCCTTCAGGGGTTCACAAAACTGGTAGATAAAAAACCTTATCCGGCTTTCAAGATGACCGTACAAGGACAGGCCTCTATGGATGCGACCCAGTTTGGAAAAGAAGTTGGACTGATCTTACAAGATGACATCAATGCTTTCTTTATCGAATTGGGACAAAAAGTCACCCGGGCACACCAGACCTTCGATCTCTGGCAAAAAGAAAACGCCGACCAATGGCAGGCGTTACTGGAAAAATATCTGTAAAGATTTGGACGTCCGGCATGCGATCGCCATAAGGAGAAAATCCGGTACAATGGATACCAGAACGCCATTGAACAAAGAAAACCAGAGAGGGATATGCGTTTCCATTAAAACAGGGAAAGAAAAATAGTAATAGAGATTCCCAATCAAGTAGTATAGAAACAGACCGACAACGCCTATTTTGAAATAATCCAAAAGGCATGTGGGTCTTTTTCTTTGTTTCAAAGCCGAACAAGAAATGGAGCAGCAAAAGAAACCTAAAATAAATCCAAAAGTAGGGCGCATGATATAGGAAATTCCGCCGCCACTGGCAAAAACAGGAAATCCAATCAGCCCCATCAATATATAAACGCCCATGCTCAAGATCGCATAATGGACAGGAAGACAGAACCCGCAGACAATGCATACAAAGAGCTGCAAGGTGATATGCATTGGATAATATGGAGTGGGCAAAGTAATCTGAATATACGCCGATATGATCATCAGCGTCAGAAAAAGAGCACTTCGGCTAAAAAGCTGGATGGGTTTCATAAACGATCCTTTCCAAGGTCTTTTCATCTTCCAGGCAGGAAACAAATCGAGAGTCCGGATATTGTTTCCTTAAAAATGAAGAATCCAGCATACTGACCACAACGCTGTTTTTCGTACTCGCTTTCTTGTTCGTATGCATGATCAGGTTCTCGTTTGTTTTGACATAACAGGAAGGATCAAAATGAAGGACCTGACTCGAAAAAGAATAGGAGTTCAGGACCTCTTTTCCCTTTTTGACATAATTTCCCCATTCCCAAAACAGAAAGACAAAATGCACTTTACACTGCAAGTCCTGCAGAAGTTCACAGAATTCTTCCAAACTTACATCCTGATGACGTTTGGATAAGAAAAACGTACCTATCGCATAGTTTGAAAAGTTCTTTTTGGCTTTCTCCTGTAAAATACAGCACTGAAGCCTGGCCCGAAAAGAACTGCCTCCATGAAGCAGATACACAAGGCCTGGCAAATCGATGCATTCATAAAGAAATTGAAGATGTTCCCGATTCAGCTTTAAAAGGACAGGACTGAGCTGGCGGTTTTTTAAACGTTCTCGAATCGCTTTTAATAGTTGTAAGGAGGTATTCCAATCGTTAAGTATCGCCCTGTTGGCCGCTGGAAAAGCACCCTTTGTATGACAGGCCAGGACAAGATCCTCATTTCTTGATTCAACCATGGCATAGGTATCCTGGTCTTGCTCTAAATGGCAAGACATAGTCAAAACACTGTGTTTTTTCGCCTCTTGAATAAACATCTTGTTTGCGAAAACATCGTCTGTGCAGGCAATGGCCAAAGTGGCATTGGGCAGAAGCTTCATCAATTCCGAATAGGTCAAGATCGTAACGTTCAAATCCTTCCATTCTGGTAAATATTTCAAACTGCACAGATACACTTTAGCACCAGCGGATAAAAACTTTTTAGCTTTGCGTAAAGCGACCTGACCGCCTCCCAAGATACAGACGATATGATCCTGCATTTCAATATCCAGACAAACTCTCATAATGACTCCTCAAAAAATTCGACCATCCGCGCTATCAGGGCTTCTTTGGAGGAAGGACAAGGATGAATGTTTTGAAAACCCAGATCTATGGCTTTCTCTTTGGAGCGATGATCGAAACAAAAGAGATCGATCTTCCGATCGATGCCATGGGCACAAAGAATCTCCAAAGTTTTAGGACTGGTAACACATAGAGCATCCATTGATTCTTCCGGCAAAGAAAAATCATTGGCAACGATCCTGTAACAGCTAAAAGAAGGAAGCGGGCAGGATACACTCTCTTCTTTGATATAAAGACACCGGCTTTTTGAATCGATAGACGCAAACATCGCATTTCGATGATCTTCCATATGATCAACGATCAATCCTCTTTGACAAAGAGCATCCTCGGTTTTCTTTCCAATGCAAAAGATCTTTTTATCAGAAAGCGAACGAATATCAATTTGTTTCCTGTTCAGATACTGAAAAAAACCAGTCACAGCATGTTTTGAACTGAAAATCAAAATATCGTGGTCATCCAGTAAAAGATCGTGGCTAGATGTATATTCAATGTGTCCTACCTGACGATGGTACGTATAGATTCCTTTATTTAAAGTGAGATCTTCTATGGGAAAACGCTCTTCATCGATCGTGCAGAATAGTGCCTTTTTGGAAAAACAAGAAAGTCGTTTTGTATTATCGAAAAATTCTTGATTGCGGGCTACTTCTCCCAATACGATCAACAAAGGAGCTGTATAGGGTGTGATGTCTTCTTGTAGGATCTCTTCTAAAGTCGATGTCAAAACTTTTTGCGAAGGATAGGTCAAATGCGATCCCAAGGCAATCGGTGTATCTTTTGGCATCCCGTGATCCATACAATTTTGCGCAAGCTCTTTGATTTTGTGCGACCCCATAAAAAAGATCTGTGTATTCTTCTCTCTGGCAATGGCATCGTAATCCAAATGATCCTTGCCATCTTGAAAGTGCATCGTATGCACCACAAACCCAGTCGATGTATTGCGCTGCGTTACAGGAATCCCCGCAAACCCCAGGGCCCCAATCGCACTGCTGATGCCGGGAATGTATTGACAGTTGCAGCCATGTTCCAGCACATACCGCATTTCTTCACTTCCCCTGGCAAACAAAAAAGGGTCTCCTCCCTTTAAACGAACAACTTGTGCGTATTCGTTGTCTTTTTCCACCAATAAACTAAAGATGTCTTCCTGAGGAAAAGAATGTTGATGTCCGCGTTTACCAACACAGATGCATTCACAGTCATTTTTGGCATACTGCAGGAACTCTTTATTGACAAGATGATCATACAAGATACAGTCACAAGTTTCTAATATTTTCTTTGCCCCTAATGTAAGCATATCGGGATGAAAACAACCCGCACCTATAAACCAAATCATCTTTTTTTCTCCTGTAATCTCTCATAAAGAATGCTGGCTGTTTGGGACTCCTTTTCCATAGGAAGAACCTCTCGAATCACACTAATGTCTTCCATAGATGTTCCCAGACAGGCATAAGCCAGAATATGATCGTTGTCAAACTGGATCATACATCCGATTGGATCATGGCATCCGGTATTGCACAAAGAAAGAAATTCTCTTTCAATTTCTACTTCTCTTTGCGAAATGGTTCTCTTTGGCAAACCGGCATACAAATCTCTATCTTCCTTACGAATTTGCACGGCAAGGGTTCCCTGTCCGCAAGCCGGGACAAGGATCGAAGGATCCAGGATCTCATCCACAAGATCATCTTTAGAAAGCCTTTTTAAGCCGGCCATGGCCAATACAATGCCATCCAGATCCATCTTTTTAAATTTTTCAAGTCTTGTATCAATATTTCCCCGTATACTTACAAACTCAATATCCGGACGCACCTGATGGATACAAGCCATCCTTCGGATACTGCTGGTCGCAATGCGGGCTCCTTTTTTGAGTTCCGTCAAAGACTGGTGATCTTTTGAGATCAAGGCATCTCTTTTATCTTCGAATACAGTAAACGGCAACAACATCAACCGATCGTCACTTATAGAACTCACATCTTTCAGTGAATGCACAGCCAGATCGATGGTATGGTCAATCAAGGCCTGCTCAATTTCCTTGATAAAAACCCCCGTCGTCGGCATCTGGTACAAAGGAGTTTGAAAATCCTGATCTCCCTTTGTGGAAATAGAAACGATTTGTGTTTCCAAATTTGGCAAAAACTTTTTTAAAGACTCTATAGCCAGCTGCGTTTGGGCTAAGGCCAATCTTGACTTTCTTGTTCCAACATGGATTCTCATAAAATCTCCTTCCTAAAGGGGAAAAAGAAGATCCTAAGATCTTCTTACTTTGTCATTAAAACATGATCCATGAGAAAATGCCCTAAAGCACTTTCATCATTTGTATATTCACTCACAACATTGGCCACCGCTTTGGCCGCATCGCAGCCGTTTTTCATACAGACGCCCATTCCCACTTTCTCAAGCATCTGAATATCATTGGCCTCATCACCAAAAGCCACGCAGTTTTCCAGATTTACTCCAAAATGTTTACAGAGTTTCTGTATCCCATAGCCTTTGTTGATAACGGGATCACAATATTCAAAAAGATCGGGAGCGGTCGTAAAACCTACACAATCAAATCGGCGGAAAGATTTTGATCGTTCGATCACTTTAGGCATATAAGCAGGATCGCAGTATATGATCAGCTTGTTTACCGTCCTTTCTTTTAAGAACGTTTCCAAATCGATCTCAATTTCTGTTTCACCAAACATTTTGGCATGAGCACGGGTTTCCGGTGTAGATTTGTTGGTGTAGCGAATGTCTCCAACCAATACGAAGAAAATCACATCCATATCCTGATAAAAGTGAATAATATCCAAAACAATCTTGCCATCCAACAAATGATATTCCTCTTTTGTCCGTCTACGAATATCGTAAATGGCGCCTCCATTCATTCCCATGATAAAGCTGACACTGTCAGCAATCTGCCATTCATCCAACATGGCGCGAACGGTTTCAATCGGTCTTCCCGAAGCAATTCCAAATAAAATGCCTTCGTTTTTCAACAAAGAAATTGCCTTGCGGTTTAAATCTGAAACTTGTTTCTGACTGTTTAAAAAAGTTCCATCAAGATCCGTGGCGACCAAAGTAACTGTGTGCATAACTTTTCTCCTTTTTTTCTGTTTTCATTTATTTATCTTCTTTGTGAAACCGGGCAATCAAGACCTTGTCTCCCATACTGTGGGTCACGATCTGTGTCAACGGATTGCCTCGATGATCATACCACCCATCAAAAACATATCCTTTTTTATAGGCAGGTAAAAGTTTTACCGTAGGACTGAAATATGTATAAATATGCGGGTTTCGCCGAGATGAAACACCTCCGGAAGCATCATAGCGAATGTGATAAATGCTCACTTCCCAACGAGCATATAAAGTACATGAAGAAGAGATCTTATGGTCAAAAGAAAAGGGGTGCTCAAACTGAGGATCGTAGTACCAGCCAACAAAATCGTAACCCAGTTTCAAAGGATGCCGAAACGGTTTGATCTTTCCCTGACCGTCCACTTGTTTGGGTTCGATCAGACCGCCACCATTACTTTCAAAACTCACCGTACTCAGCTCCTTGAAATGAGCCACCAGAGTGATCTCGCTGGTCTGTCCTTCAGGGATGATCTCGATCTTTTTTCCATTCAATGTCCAACCATCAAAAGCCATACCTGGTTTTCGAGCCGGATGAAGGCGCAGGACACCAGACTCTACATTTAGAAAATTAGGATTGAGTCGGGAATTCATTCCGCCATTCAATTCATAATGGATCTTATACCATATAGGCACCCATTTATCATAGAGAGTCATTGTCGTAGGAAGGATCCCCCCTGGATTTAAACGTTTGGTACATTCTTCGTCAATATACCATCCTACGAAATAATATCCCTTTCTTAATTCCTGATTGGTTTCATTTTCCATCTTTATTCCCCTAACTGATTCTTCCCTTATAAAATTTATTCATTGAATTTGAAAATGGGTTTTGTTATAATACTTGTGCTGTCCTCGTAGCTCAGTTGGATAGAGCATGCGCCTTCTAAGCGCACGGTCGGGGGTTCGAATCCCTCCGAGGACGCCACTTTTGATTTCAAAGCTCTTGTTGATCAAGAGCTTTTTTATTACCAATAGAATTATACATAATCCTGACGTTGAATATCAATCTTTTCTCTGCGACTTTCTATACCTTCCCATTCAAAGCGTATATAAAAAAGCCAGCAGCTGCCGGCATGTATAGATTCCTTTTTAAAAATCCCACTCTTCCTGATGAATGATCTTTACATCGACTTGGTCTCCATCAATATTGACCAATGCATAACTTGGTGATTTTCCATCTCGAGGAAGCCTGGCTGAACCGGGATTGACAAGAAGCATATCATTTGTCTTTGTGATGCGAGATACGTGTGTATGGCCATAAAACACAATGTCACAATCATATTCCTTGGCAAGCCGTTCCAGATTTTTTTCTCTGTACAAGTAAGAACAATGGTGTGAGTGCGTTACGTAAATACGATGTGTTCCTGCCCTCAGCCGTAAATGGTCTCTAAATTTTCCATAATCATTATTCCCTTTAACAATCAGCCATTGCGGATAAAGCCGGGGATCGTCTTCCAAATCACCACAATGAATAAAGGCATCCGCTTTTTTATATTTTTCTGTCAGTGCATGAAGAATCTCATTTTGCGAATGAGTATCACTAATCAAAACAATCTGCATATCCTATTCCAGTTCCTCACTAAAATTCATTTGTTCCATTACGTTGTCCTTTTCTTTCATCGCCTTGGCATTTTCTTTCCCTACATAACGAAGCACAAAAGGATCATATGCATGTCCGGTCTGGCTTTCTTTACCACGTGGATAACGCACCACAAAACCAAAACGATAAGCATTTTCTTCCAGCCAGGAGATTTTGGATCGTATTGTCTGGTCTAATGCATCCAATATTAAATCGTATTGATGATCCTTATAAACTTCTTCCTGAGACAAGACCTGCGTACGCCACTGGTTATAGCCTTCCAGGGCCACTGTATATCCTAACTGAAATTCATTTTCTCCGGCAGGAAGGAAAACTGTATCCACGTACTCAGGAGAAACCGTAGATAAAGAAGTGTATTCCGTAAATATATTTTCATATGCGGTATACCCTTTTTCCAACACCAGGGAATCCGAACTTTCCAGCATCGACTTATAGGCATTGTTCATATCTTCATAGGCATCCATGGCTTCCTGCTTCAAAAATATGCCATGCCCGGAAACCAGATCTTGGGGCGCATATTTATACACAGAGGTTCTATTATTTAAAACCAGCAAAGGCCATGTAGGGTCTTCCACAAGTTTCAGAGTCGGATTGTTTGTCATTTCGTTTTCGTAGAAAGTTGTCAAATCCAGATAAGAATAATGCTTCAACAAAGTTTCCAGAGAACCCGCAGTAAAGTGCGTGCGGTAACGATTCACAAAATTTACGATATAGTCGTTTTCCTGATTTTGAGTCTCTTTGCAGAGCGTATACAGCCGGCAATAACGGATATCGAATCCGGGAACATCAATAAAATCCATAAATTCGTCCGGATGAATCTGATTGGAAATAATATAATCGATATCATCCGAATCCAGATACGTCAAAATCTTTTCTCTATTTTGATCATTTGCGTAAGGATAACGAGCCAAAGGGTCATAGGTCTGATTCATCGCCCAGAAACAGGCCGAAAAAATCGTCAGGCAAAATAAGATCAGCACGATCCTGGCAAATAATTCTTTTTTTTCCTTTACCATACGGCCGTATTATATCATGATTCTTTCCCATTATGAAACTGAGCATAGACTAAGTAAGCCGTCTTTTCCGGAAGAACTTCACGAAGCTGTTCCACAGAGGCTTCCTTGATTTTTTTCATGCTTTTAAAATGTTTCAACAATTCTTTTTTTCGCTTCGGTCCGATTCCTTCGATCGTATCCAGGATGGATCTGGTCATCGATTGCGATCGAATCTTTCTATGATATGTGATTACATAACGATGGACCTCGTCCTGCATTCGCGTCAACAAAAAGAACAAAGGTTCTTTCTTATCCAGTGCAAGTTCCTGAAGATCTTCGTTCATCAAAGCTCTGGTGGTATGTTTATCGTCTTTGACCAGCCCGGCAATCATCAAATCGATTCCCAATTCTTCCTTGATTTGTTTGGCCGCCTGGATCTGCTGGCTTCCTCCATCCACGATCAAGAGATCCGGCATTTTTCTGTCTTCCATCAAAAGACGAAAATATCTTCGGTATAAAACTTCTTTCATACTGTCAACATCGCTTTGATAAGTGTCGAGTTTATAATGCCGGTATTGGCTTTTATCCGGTTTTCCGTCTTCGTAAACGACCAGCCCGCTCACATTGAACGCTCCTTGAATATGGGAATTATCAAACAGTTCTACTGTATGGATCTCTTTTTTCATCAACGAGGAAAGTCTCTGATTGGCTTGCGCCAGCTCTTTGTCTTTGCGCAAAGCCAGTTCAAATTTCTGTTCATGGGCTTCTCTGGCATTTTTCTTTACCAGATCAAGCAAAGCTTTCTTCGCTCCCCTTTGCGGAATATAGACTCTACACTGCAGCACCTGTTCTAAAAGTTCCACCGGTGTCCCTTCAGGAACCAGGATCTCTTTAGGAATCATATTTTGTTGATAATACTGCAGAATAAAACTGACAAAGGCCTCCATGGGATCTTCAAACAGCTCCTGTATAGCCAAGGTGCGCTCCAAAAGTTTTCCATTGCGAATAAAAAATCCCTGCAAAGAGATATATCCTTTGTCTTCATAATACCCAAAGGCATCGCGAATCTTGCGGTCCTTGAAATCAATGGTCTGTTTTTCCATCACATGTTCAATGGATTGAAGAATCTCGTGGTATTCCTGTGCCTTTTCAAACTCCAGGTTCAAAGAAGCTTTCTCCATCTTATCTTTAACCACTTTGATCACTTCACTGGAATCGCCTTGAAGAAAACGGCGAATCTGTTTTCGGTATCCTTCATTTTCCTGATGATCGATTTTCTGGAAACAAGGCCCTAAACATTGATGCATGTGATAATACAGACAAGGGGTTTTGGGCATGGTCTTGCATTTGCGGATCGGATACAGCCGATTGATCAGCTTTACGATATCATAACAAGACTGTGCACTGGGATAAGGGCCAAAATATTCATCTTTTTTATTCTTGATGTTCCGTGTAACCTGCACAGTAAAATATTTCTCTTTGGTCATCACAATGTAAGGATAACTTTTGTCATCCATGAACATGATGTTAAAGGGAGGCTGATTCTTCTTGATCAGATTGATTTCCAGAAGAAGGGCCTCTTTTTCGCTGCCGGTCACGATAAATTCAAAATCGTGTATTCGGGAAACAAGACGGGTCGTTTTATTGTCATGAACCCCATGAAAATAACTGCGTACCCGATTTTTTAAGACCTTGGCCTTACCGACATACAGAATGTTTCCCCGGACGTCTTTCATGATGTAACAGCCGGGCTGATCCGGTAAAAGAGCCAGCTTGTTTTTTAGAAGTTCAGATATTGCCATATCGTTCACCTACTTTAAAACAACAATGGTCGCTCCTAAACCGCCATCGCTGGGACCTGCTGCCATGTATTCCTTTACATTGGGATGTTTTTTTAAATCATTAAGAACAGCCGTTCTTAGTTTTCCTGTTCCCATTCCGTGAATAATGCGAACTTGTTTGATTTGATGAGCTACACATTGATCTAAATAATGATCCAATGCCGAAAGCCCTTCCTGCACATGATATCCGATAATATTTAATTCCAAAGGAACGCGGGTAAATACCTTTTCTTTTCTTTGTTTGAAAACCGGCTGTTGTACCTTGGGACGTTTTATTTTATGCAGTGTATTGGTCTTGACCTTCATTTTCATACCATTGGTCAGAACAGTGGCTTCTTTTTTCTTTAAATCAATGATTTCTCCATGAGTATTCAGATCCGCAATCTTAACGTAGTCTCCCACAGAAAAGACTTCATCGTTGTTTTGTTCTTTTGTTTCCGGTTCCAATTGGGACAAGTCATGAAAAAATTTCGTCTGTTCATGAAGCTTCAAAGTATCCTTTTTATGAAGCTCTTTAAACAACTCATCGGCCTCTTTTTCTTTTTGGGCAAGCATTTCTTGAAGCCTTTCGTTATACTCTTTGTCAAAACGCTCTTTCTCTTTTTCCCATTTTCGTTTATTCTCATCGGCTTCTTTTTGTATCTGATGTGCCTTACGAATCAGTTGGTCAAACTTTTCTTTTTCCTGTACGACTTCATTTTGAAGACGTTCCAGCTTTTCCAATTCCTTATTGTTCAGATCTTCTGCCTCTTCCTTAAGCGCTTTGGCTCTTTCCAGGATCTTAGGATCCAACTGATACTGACGGGCAATATAGAACGCATAACTTGCACCGGAGACTCCAGGAATATAGCGATAGGTAGGCTGCAGGGTGTCTTTATCGAACTGCATGGTTGAAACTAAAACTTCAGGATGCGTTTTCCCAAATGTCTTGACCGCATTATAATGTGTACTTGTGATAATGGTAGCCTCTTTATGGGCCAGATACTCCAGTATAGCAATCGCCAGTGAACTTCCTTCCAGGGGATCGGTTCCATTGCCCACTTCATCCAGCAGGACAAAAGAATGCCGATCGCAAGAAGAACAGATCCTCGACAAAGACGATATATGACTGGAAAAAGTCGACAAGTTGTTTTCGATAGACTGCTGATCACCGATATCAAACCATAAAGAACGATAATATGGCATCATGGCATGATGCGCCGATACTGGAAATCCACTATGGGAAAGAGCGACAAATAATCCAATCGTTTTCAAAGTGACCGTTTTCCCACCCATATTCGGGCCCGTGATCATCAGAATTTTCTGGTTGGATCGTAACTGGTAAGTGTTGGCCACAACTTTTTTTTGATCAATCATGGGATGCCGGGCATTTTCCAGCTTTAAAGCATGATCTTTGGTCTGCAGCACAGGGACACAGCCATCATAGTCTTTGGCCCATCGAGCCTTGGCAAATGCACAATCCAAAAGCGTCAAGGTTTCCATATTTGACAACAGGGTTCTTTCTTTTTTGGCAACCTGCATAGAAAGTTCTTTACAGATCCGCATTTTTTCCTCTTCGATTTGAGAAAGCACGAGCTGAATCTGATTGTTGAAAGGAACAAAGGCAGAAGGTTCTACGTAATAAGCCAAACCACTTTGGGATTGTCCATGGATCATACCGCCAAAGGCATTCTTTTCTGAAGCCTTGACCAATACACAAACCCTTCCTGAAATGGAAGTTGTTAAATTTTCCATCAAACGCATACTGTTGTGTTTGACAAAATCGCGTGTTTTGGAGGTCAATGCACTTTTTGTTGAAGAAAGCTCATGGAATTTTTGAATCAGCGTCACCGAGGCATCTTCTTTGATGGACCCGGTGGCATCCACGCACTTTTGAATCGATTTCATCAATTCTGTGCAAGGATCCATGGTAGCGGCATATTCCTGGAGCTTGGTCTTTTCTTCCTGTTTTAAAGTATTGATCACGCGTCTTATAACGGTTAATACCGATTGGATCTCCCAAAGTTCAGATGGACTCAGCGTCATTTGTTTGGATGTTTTTTTTATGGATTCTTCAATATCAAAACATCCCTGAAGTGAAAGCGTGCTTCCGCTTTGAAACAAATGAATGGAATCTTCAACCAGCTTCAGATCTTCCTGGATCTGATATAAGCTCAAATTCGGTAAAGCGGCCTTGATTTTTTCACAGCTCAAGGAAAAAGAAGTATAACTGGAAAACTGCTGAAGAACTTTATCAAAATCAATGGCATGATTTAATTCGTTACGAAATTGTATTTCCGTGCGCATACTCTTCTCCTTCCCAATAATCGATCAAAATATCCATCGAAGGCTCCACATATCGAAGAACCGAATGTTGAACAAATTCATCACCAAAGCGAATCAATGGACACTGCAGCACCAGAGTCAACGTGATTCCCAGAAGAAAAATTTTGATCATCCCCAGCCCTAAGCCTAAAAGATGGTTCAGTAAAGATAATTTTGTTTTTTTCCTGGAAGAAAAAACAAAAGCCAAAATACGGTAGAGGATCCTTAGCCCTATAAAGAGAATCAAAAACCAGAGAAATATGTTGACAACAGGCATCGTTACTTTATCGACGATTTCCCACAGCTTGTCTTTGTTATCTAGAGATACAATGGGAAAGACACTGGCCAGTTCAGGGCTTAAAAGGATCGATACGATCAAGCTGATCAGATACGTCGTCACATCGGTAAGCTGTCGAACAAAACCTTTTCGATAGGCCAAAAACAAAATCAAGACCGCAATCAGAATCAAGCCAAAATCGTAATAAACAAAATAACGTGTATTTAAAGTCATATTGATATTGTATCATAAATCAATCAATAAAAAGGCAAGAAAGCCGATTCTATGATACACTTTGGGTGGTGATTTCATGGCAACATATACGAAAACAATGACTGCAAAGGAAATTGGAGATTTAAAAGAAAGACTCTCTTCTCATATCATCAAAGAGAGCCAGCCTGACTACACATACTATCAAATCAAAACAGAGGAATGTACGATCACAGCCTACACTAGCGGAAAGGTCGTCTTTCAGGGTCAGGATCTGAACTGGATGAAAAGTGAAGACTCTGACTACGAAATCTATCCGCAGGCAGGAAGTGATGAAGTAGGTACTGGTGACTATTTTGGACCTGTTACTGTGGCCGCCTGCATCGTTGATCGGGATGCTTCCATAAAACTCAAAGAATTAAACATCCAGGACTCCAAACAAATCCCGGATAAAAGAATCGTACAGCTGGCTCCACAAATCAAAGCCTGTTGCCCACATTCCATACTGATCGTGCAAAACGCCAAATACAATTCTGTCCATGCCGTACACAACATGGTGGATATAAAATGCCGCTTGCACAATCAGGCATATATCAATTTGAAAAAAAAAGGATTTATCCTTCCTAAAAAGATCATCATTGATCAATTTGTCCAGGAAAAAAGCTATTACCGTTATCTTCAGAATGAACCGGAAGTGGTCAAAAACATTCATTTTGAAACAAAAGCCGAAAACAAATATTTATCGGTGGCCTGCGCCAGTATATTGGCAAGAAATGCCTTTCTGGAATCCATGGATAAAATGGAACAAGCCTACGATTTTCATTTTGAAAAAGGAGCTGGTTCCAACGTTGATCGCTGCGCCCGAGAATTCGTCCAGCGATTTGGTCGTGATGCCTTATTCCAGGTTGCCAAGCTGCATTTTAAAAATACAGAACGTATTGATTTAACGGATATTTAATTACGCTCTTACATCTTTTCACTATAATGAAAACATGAACGATCCAAAATGGTTTCGAAGAATGAAATGGATATTGTGTGGATTGAGCATCGTTTCCATCTGGCTGTGTTTTTGGAAAAGTCAGGTATCGGTCGATCCACTTGAGCTCAAGCTCTTCATTCGCTATACCATAATTCCATTTTTCTTGTTGTTGTCTGTGCAGCTCATTGTCGGTGGAATTCTCCTGTTTCAAAAAAGAAAACCGCTCGACTGGACCTGGCGGAAACGGATAATAAATACCACAGTTTCCATCATTGCCATGATCATGGGACCGTTGTTATGTATTCAAAGTGTCATTCTGCCTCTCTGTGAAATTCCTTATCTTCAAAACCCACAAGTCTTACGGTTAAAAGAGGTTACTTTTGATTCCGTTACGTTTGAAGTATCCGGAGTAGATCAAAAAGGAAACAAACATACATATGAATATTCTCCTCATCTGCAGCCTGACACTTCAAAAAATGAAGTTATTCTGGAAATGCTTCCGATTTCAAAACTGGTTCTTTCTATCAAATAAAAAATGGATCATCCACATAGGAAATCCATTCTTTTTCTCTACTCTGCAATGATCCAATTCCCCTGTCTTATCCATCAGTCAGAGAACTTATCATAGAACTTCATCGTTTCCAATACACTGGTATCTTCAATTGGATTATCATCCAGTCGGAGCGCTTCCAGTAACTGGAGATCTTTCAACGGTGAAACATCCGTAATATAGTTGGCTTTCAGCGTTAACGATCGAAGGAATTTCAGCTTTTCCAATGGTTTCAGATCGGTAATGGCATTGTGGTCTAAGCGAAGATACGATATAAAGCCAAGGTTTTCCAATGGTTTCAGATCGGAAATCACATTGTTGTAAAGATCCACATTGCACAGGTCCACCAAATCTTTTAACGGACTGATATCTTTGACATCGTTATTTTCCAAAGATAAGATCTGCAGCTGTTTCATATCTTTCAAGCATCGAATATCCTTGATCTCGTTTCGTCCTACATTCAGATTGACCATGTTTTTCATGCTCTTCAAAATCGAGATGTCTTTGATTCGGTTGGTATACAGATCCAAATACACTAATTTGGTAGCTTTCTTCAAAAAATCAATGTTTTCCAGCTGACAGAACTGCGCCTTGAAAACTTCAAGATTTTCGACAGCCTTAAAACGATTCATGTTTTTGATCTCGTTTTTAGAAACGTTGAGACGTTTCAAATTCTTCATCTTGTTTAAAAGGCTTAAATCGGTAAATCCTGTCTGCTGCAGATGCAGGGACTCACAAAGTTCGAGATCTTTAAGAAAATTAAAGTTATCTGCCTGGTTAAACGCAATGTTGATGGAAGTCAGATTACAAAAATCCTTTAAGACGTCATAATTATGAATATAAGGACAATTCGAAAGGTTCAAACGTTTTAACTTTTTCATCAGCATCAACGGAGAAATGTCGCTCATCAAGTTGGTAGAAAGATCCAATTCCTCAATGTTTTCCAAGTAGGAAAGATCCTGAATATTAAACAGACGCATACCCGCCATATGCAGTTTTTTTAGATTCTTCAGAGATCCCAGAATCGCAAAACTAAACGGACCGTTTTCTGTATTGATGAACACTTCTTTTAGTTTCTTACATCGTTCCAAGTATTCCAGGCTGTCTACTTTTGCCCGCTCCAGATTCAAATATTCCAAATCGATCATGGCCGCCACACTGCTGATATCCATCGTGTACAGCTTATTTCGGGACAGATTCAGCTTTTTTAACTGACGATGTCCATGCAAAGCCTGAAGGTCACGGATCTGGTTACGGGAAACATCCAAGACTTCAAGATTTCTCAGATCCCGAATAGGATCCAATTCTTCCAGATTATTATTTGAAACGTTGAGCACTTCAAGATTTTCGGCGTATTCCAGGCCTTCCAAGGTCTTGATTTCATAGTCTGGTGCTTCCAGATGTCTCAGCTCCAGCATTTTTTCCGGCGTTAAATCTTCTTCTTTAACACGTAAAGTACGTGCGGTAACTTGTCGCAGTGCATCGTCCTTGATCAACATAGTACAACCCTCTCAATCTATCAATTTAATAATACAACAAAACAAGAAGGTTGTGCACTGAAAAACAAAGAAAATGGTAGAATTTAACATGGTTCTTACAACAGATAAAACGTAAATTTATATGATAATATACTTTAGAATCTCCTTTTAAAAAATGGACAAAATGGTCTATGAGTGTTATTATTTAGGTAATCAAGTTATCGTCTTGAATGATTGCGAGTATGAATACTTATACCCTCAGTTAACAACAGAAGATAATGGAATAGGAGGTTTGCATGAACACTGGTAAGGTAAAATGGTTTAATGCCGAAAAGGGGTATGGATTCATCACCGGTGAAGATGGTAAAGACGTATTTGTTCATTATTCATCAATCAACGCTGAAGGATTTAAAACTCTTGACGAGGGCCAGACGGTTACTTACAACATCATAGAAAGTGATCGCGGTAAACAGGCAAGTGATGTGACTGTGGTCGAAGCTGAATAATGTACGATGTTGTACAAAAAAACGCACATAGGTGCGTTTTTTTATTGAATCTATTGTATAATAAAGCTATGGAACTTACACGTTACGAAAAGGCAAAGGCCTTTGTTTATGAACAATTTGCCAAAATCCATAATGAGCCTCTGCGCATTGCGGCGATCAGTCATACTGCCATGGTGGACAGCTGTGTGACCTTATTGGCCATCACGCGATCCATTTCAGTTGAAAAGGCAAAAATTGCCGCTTTGTTCCATGACTATGCGCAATATATCGACAATTGCGCCCATAGTGAACATGCCCGGCTTTCCAGCCTGCACGCTCACCAGTATCTGTCGCAATCGAAAGAGTTCAAAGTCTATGAAATCGACGATATCTGTTTTGCGATCGCTCAGCATTCCAAAAAAGAGCTTTTTGACTCACCATTGTGTGAATTATTGAAAGATGCCGATATTCTGGCTCGTTTTCTGGAAAATCCAGACAAGCCGCCAACCGGCATCAGAAGACAGCGTTTGATTGATGCCCTGGCGGACATTCAAACTTAGAATTTCTGATAATGCAGTTCGACTTTTGGATCGATCTGCTTTTTTATTTGTTCAAGAGCCTTTAAAAAACGGTTTCTGTCAAAAACGATCCAATCGATATAGGAGTAGCTCTTTCCAATCGCTCCCCCGATCACTCTGGCACAATGGGTCTTATTCATGAGTTCATTGAGCTGTGAAGAAAGGTTTTGACGAAACAGAGCGTCTTCTCTAGATCCAAAAGGATTGGAATAATAGAGATAGCCAAACTCTCCTTCCTTGGCTTCCAGATCTTTTATGACATCGGTTTGCCCTTCAATGGTTTCTTCAATCAGTAAAGGATGGGTCGTAAAGATAAACTTCATATCTTTTCGCAAGGAATCATGGGCAAAATCCTGCATCGGCTGATATACACTGTAAATTTCAAGCGGAGTGTTATAGGTTTTCCATTGATTCTTTTCTACATGCTCCATCAAAGTTTCATAAGCGTCTACCAAGTTACAGAAAGGCGACTCCTTTTTAGGCTGATCTAAAAAATCAACCTTTGAGATATAGGCCTCATAAGCACATTGTCCTAAAGCCAGCTCCAAAAGATACATTCCCATTTCCTTTTTGTTCTCCGAATTTTTGATCAACGAGAACCCTGGGCAGTAGATCTCACAGTTCCAGGTTTCCTGTCCAGGCACTGTTTCATAAAAAAGGAGAAAATCAGGAAGCGCATAAACTTGGTCTTTGATCTGGACCTGAGCTTGAATGGCCTTTTGCGAAAGCGGAGGCAGCGAAGAATTCAATATCCATGACTTTGAAATCGATTCAGGTGCCATGGCGCAAACAAGATCGGCAATGTACTGAACGGTTTTATTTGGGCCTGTATCCCATGTCAGTTCAAAATCCGAATAGGCATTGTCCACAAAGAAATGGCAGCCGAAATCTTCATAAGCCGCCGTATCGAGTTCTTCGATGATTTCCATGCATTCTTCATATTTTTGTTGTGTTAGATACTCTTTGATCTGGCGTTCTACCTTTTCAAAAGATTTCCAGAATTTTACAGCGTTTTCTCTAGTGCTCATCGATATTCTCCTAACTTCGGTATCAGTTTTTCAGCGATTTTTTGATGTCCTTGCAGATCCAGGTGCAGGGCATCAAATTGACCGGCAACAACATCTTCCAAATCATAAAAATCCACTTTCCACTTCTCACAGACTCGTTTTAAAGGTTCTTTCATATTTTCAATGATACGATAACCCTCCTCGCTGAAATTGGCCCATGTGAATTCACGATCTCTAAAGCCTGGATGCATCTTTGGCGGACAAAGGACAAGAATCTTCGGTTTTTTGGATGCGTGTTTATAATTCTCTGGATCCATTACCTCATGAAGAAGCATATCCATCCCCTTTTCGATGGAAGATGCGGCATTGGTACCATAAACCCGTTTGGCATCATTGGTTCCTAACATAATGACGATCAAGTCCAGAGGAACGTGTGTTTTAATCACCATGGAAACCGTTTTCGTTCCGTTTCGCTGCTCAAAGCTGTAAGGATCTTCATGACAAATCGTTCGCCCGCAAAGGCCTTCTTCTATGATCTCATCTTCAGGACACGCCTTCTGGATCAAAGCGGTAAACCGCTCTGTATATCGAAGCCCGCTTTGCGCATCGTATCCCCATGTATTACTGTCTCCATAAAATAGTATTCGCATTCGGATTCCTCCATAACTTGGTTTCGGTAATCAAAATATCCATATCCACATCGTATTGTCCCGTAGAAAACTCATCTTCCTGAAGATCAAAAGCCACACCAATCTTTAAGGCTTTCGTCTTTTTTAAATAGCGGTCATAATACCCTTTTCCATATCCTCGTCTATGAAATCCGCAAAAGTTGACCATAGGAACAACAATCACATCCAAAGATTCTGGATCCACGGCGGGTCCAGAGGGTTCCATAACACCAAAAGCGCCTTCTTTTAAGTTTCCGTCAAAAAGAATAAATTCCATATTCTGGTTATCCAGCACTTTGGGCAGAAACACTTTTCCTTTCGCCAAAGAAACTTCCATGATATCCACTTCTCCCAAAATCGGCATATAAGCACCGATGTTTCCTTCTAAAAAAGGCAAAAGTTTCTGGACTATTGCCTTTTCTTTTTGTTGTCTTTGAATGAGCGAAAGATGTTTTCGCTTATGAATGGTCGCTTTTCTATCCAATCGAATCACTCATATCAAGCTTGAGCATTTGATTGAGCTCTACCGCATATTCCATCGGTAATTCCCGCGTGAATGGTTCTAAAAAGCCCATTACGATCATTTCAGTGGCCTGAGAACGGGACAAACCGCGGCTCATCAAATAGAAAAGCTGTTCCTCGGATATATTGGAAACGGTCGCTTCATGCTCGATTTGCGAAGTATCATTTTGCGAGAAGTTCAATGGAATCGTGTCGCTGCGAGAGTACTTATCAAGAATCAGGGTGTCACATTCAACTTTGCTCTTGGCATATTTCGCATTTTTAGAATGGGTAACCCAACCGCGGTAGTTGACCTCGCCTCCCTGACGAGCTACCGATTTGGAAATAATATTACTGGTGGTATAAGGAGCCAGGTGAATCATTTTACTTCCGGCATCTTGCTTTTGTCCTTTGCTTCCCACGGCGATGGAAACCGTAGTTCCTTTGGCATATGGTTCTGCCAGAATACAGGCCGGATATTTCATGTTGATATGAGAGCCAATGTTTCCGTCGATCCATTCCATATGACCATTTTCATAAACTTTTGCTCTTTTGGTCACCAGATTGATAATGTTGTTGGACCAGTTTTGAACCGTACTGTAGCGGCATTTGGCATCTTTATGAACATAGATCTCAACCACAGCTGCATGTAATGAATCTTTGGAGTAGATGGGGGCCGTACATCCTTCAACGTAATGCACATCTGCCCCTTCATCAACGATGATCAGCGTTCTCTCAAACTGTCCCATACTCATGGAATTGATTCGAAAATAAGACTGCAGCGGTTTTTCTAGTGTAACGCCCTTGGGAACGTAAATAAAGGAGCCTCCAGACCATACTGCCGTATTGAGCGCAGCGTATTTATTGTCTGTGTAAGGAACGATCTTGCCAAAATACTTCTTTAAGAGTTCCGGGCATTCTTTCAAAGCGGTATCGGTATCAAAGAACAATACCCCTTTTTCCTGAACTTCTTCAAGCATATTATGGTAGACAACTTCACTTTCGTATTGTGTGCTGACACCCGCCAGAAACTTTTGTTCCGCTTCCGGGATCCCTAGCTTATTGAAAGTATCGCGAATCGTATCAGGAACTTCATCCCAGGATTTTTCCTGTTTTTCACTGGGTTTTATATAATACGTATATTCGTTAAAATCAATATGACTTAGATCCGGACCCCATTCTGGATTTTTTTGTTCGACAAAGGAGTGATACGCTTTTAAACGCAGATCCAGCATCCATTCGGGTTCCTTTTTGATTTTCGATATCGTTTTGACAACGTCTTCATTTAAACCCTTCTGGGTCTTGAACACACTGGTGTCTTCATCATGAAAGCCATATTCATATTCATTTGAGAGATTGATTTCATTTTTTTCCTTCATGATTGCCCTTCACTTTCTTTGATCATGTCTCGTAGCGCTTTCCATCCAATGGTTGCACAATTGATTCGATTGGCTTGTTTCCCCACATTTTGAAACGCAACAGCTTCCTCTAAAAGATCTTCATCATATTCTTTCTGATCGATCATCGAGAAGTAGTTTTGAATGATCTCTTTGGCTTCTTGCGTGGTTTTTCCCTTTACCAGTTCAGACATAATGCTGGTACTGGCCGTTGAAATCGTACAGGCTTCGCCATCAAAGCGTACGTCCTGGATCGTATCCTGATCCAATTTGACTTGAACGGTAATATCATCGATACAGGAATCGCTGGCCATGTGTTTGGATAAATACCCTTCTTCATTTGTCAATTCGTGATTTCTTGGATACTGATAATGATCCATAATGATATCTCTTAATAATTTAGGATCGATTTCACTCATTGTACCCCTCCTGTTCTAAAAGAATATATTGATACAGTTCTCCAAAGTAGCTTCTTTTAAAGCTTCGATCAACCGATCGATTTCATCTTTAGTGTTATAAAAATAGAAACTGGCACGGCATGTTCCCGGCACCTGTAAAACATCGACAAGCATCTTGGCGCAATGCGTACCAGAGCGCACGGCAATTCCCTTTGTATTTAAATAACTGGCCACATCCTGGCTGGGAATCATTTGTCCATTGTCAAAAACATTGAAAGTACAGATGCCGCTTTCGGCATTTTCATTATAAAAATGAATGTTGCCCAACTGTTTTCCCTTTTCTATAAAATATCGCTTTAATTCCATTTCATAGGCATGGATGTTCTCTTTCCCAATGGACTCAATATAATCAATTGCAGCCGACAGTCCCAAAACTCCTTCAATGGGCTGTGTACCACTTTCGTATTTCAATGGGGTATCTTTTAAGATCAAAGATCCGCAGCGATTGAATCGGGCATTGCTTTCACCGCCATAAAAAATGGGTTCCAATTGATCCAACAAACTTTTTTTGCCATACAGAACACCGACGCCGGTCGGGCCGCACATTTTGTGGGCACTAAACACAAAGAAGTCCACATCCAGATCTTGTACATCGATAGGAAGATGCGGAGTGCTTTGTGCCCCATCCACCACAACCAGGGCGCCTTGTTCATGCGCCAGTCTGACGATTTCTTTAATGGGAGCCGTAAACCCCAGTACGTTCGAAACCTGGGCCAGGCAAACCACCTTAACTTTTGGATGCAAGGCCTTCTTAAAATTTTCAACCGTGATCTTTCCTTCATTGTCCAAAGGAATATATTCCAATGTATAATTGTGTTCTTTACACGCATGCATCCACGGCAATACGCTGCTGGCGTGTTCACTTTCATCACTCAAAATAACGTCACCTGGTTCGAGCATCTGTTGCGTAAGCATCAAAGCGACTTGGTTGAGTCCTTCGGAACTTCCTGAATTAAAGATAATTTCTTCAGGACAGGATGCATTGAGGTAGTTGGCCGTCTTTTTTCTGGCTCCCTCATAAGCACTGTCTACCTGGGCACTCATCTCATAATCTCCACGATGCGCATTGGCTCCCAGGTAGGTATAATAATTCACGACCGCATCAATGACAGGCTGTGGTTTTAAGGTCGTTGCTCCATTATCAAAATAGATCAGCGGATGTCCTGACATTGTCCGTGAAAGAATCGGAAAATCTTTACGAATTTTCTCTGTTTCCATATAATCCCACCTTATTTTCCATTTCCTGCCGCAGTTCTTCTTTCTTTGATTCGTTGTCCATCAAATCAAGAACCGGAAGTAAATAACCAATACTCAACAATCCCAACGCCTGACGATGAGAGAGTCCTCTGGATTTCAAATAATAGAGCTGATCTTCATCGGGCTGGCCAATTGTTTGGGCGTGGCTTGCTTTTACGTCATTTTCATCGATCAAAAGAAGCGGAATGACCTTGGCTTTATGGTCTTTTCCAAGGGTCAGCACTCTTGTGACCTGATGAGACTGAGCCTGGGAACATCCCTTTTTGATGTTTCCATTGGCGACCATTTGATAATCTGCCTTATCAAAAAGAACGGCAAAGTTCTGCATCAGACCCTGAGTATATCCTGCCTTGTGCAAGATCTCAATATTGTTATGTTTGATCGTATTTTCCTGTCCCAGCTGACCTGTCATCAATTCAAAATGAGCGCCCGGTTCATCCAAAACAGTCTTAAGATCCATAGAAACCGAATCGGTTTCCATATCTAAAAAGCCCATTTTGCACTCAGCATCTTTTTTCAAATTCGAGTGGATATCCAGCTTCAGTTTATCTTGATTCTTATTATAGAACAAAATATGGGAAGAGCTTTGTTCATCCATAACGATGGAAATCTGTACATCTTCTTGAACAACGATAAAAAGACTTCCTCTGGCTTGTTTATGAATATGGATCGACAACTGGGAAGGCGCATCGATCAAAAGCTCGTCTTGAAATACATCAATATACTGTTTTTCCATACTCAGCCTCTTTTCGCACCGCAAAGGCCAAGACTGGTCGGACGTTTCCGAGTATCTTCTTTATTGGCTTTTACATGGTATTCTTCTTCCAGCCATTCGTACCCCTGGGTATCAATCTTTTCAATCAATTCCTGACCGCCGGAAACAACGATTCTGCCATCCACCAGAACATGAGCATGCGTAGGCTGCAGATATTCATAGAAACGTGCATAATGCGATACGATCAGAAGTCCCATATCATTTTCTTTTTGGCATTGATCGATTGCCTCACTGACAATTTTCAAGGCATCCACATCCAATCCCGAATCAATCTCATCAAGCATTGCGATGGATGGTTTGAGCATCATCATCTGTACGATTTCATTGCGCTTCTTTTCCCCTCCGGAAAATCCGTCATTCAGGAAACGATGCGCCAGATCCGGTTTCATGTCCAACTGTTGAATGGCCTTATCCATTTCCTTGATAAATTTAAATAAACTGATTGGTTTTTCCTGGCGGGCATTGATACACGAACGTAAAAAATCAGAATTGGTTACACCGCTGATTTCACTGGGATACTGCATACCTAAAAATAAACCAGCCTTGCTTCTCTGGTCTACTTCCATTTTCAGGACATCTTCTCCATCAAGAGTAATGGATCCCTGGGTCACTTTGTATTTGGGATTTCCCATAATGGCCGCTAACAGGGTACTTTTTCCGTTTCCGTTTGGCCCCATCAAGGCATGACGTTCCCCAGAATGGATCGTAAGGTCCAATCCTTTTAGAATTTCTTTATCTTCTACAGATACATGTAAGTCTTTGATAACGAGCTCTGTCATATTCATTCCTCTTTTCCTGTACTATAGTAACAAAAAAGCTTTTAAATCTCAATTCATACGATTTTAACATTCATTGCAATTTATAAGGATATTCGCTATAATTGATAAAGATTTTTTATGAGGAGGTCTACCATGAGCGATTTCTTAAGACACAATTGGTTTGTGGTCGTAATTGCCATCATCATCATCTCTTTTGTATGCTATTTTGTATACGATGAAAATAAATACAATGTTTCCAAGATGACAGATTCCGACGGCAACCAGGTTGTTGCCAGTATGGATGAGGCGAATATAACCGCCCAGGATATTTATGAGGAATCAAAAGATTCGGATAACGAGATTCTTTACAACGCCTACCGAAATCTCGTTGTAAACCAGGCAATTGAAACTACTGACGAAATCGAAAAACAGGCAAAAGAATATTTGAAAGCTTTTGAAGCCAATCAGTCTTCCACGACCGATTTGGAGCTGGAACAGCAAGTTCAAAAAGAACTGGCCGCTTACGGTTTTACTGATTCAGACGATTTGTATGATTTTTATTTAATGACTGTGAAACAAACAGAAATGCAAAGAGATTATATCGAAGAACATTTCGATGAAACAACCAAAGCACTGCAAGAGAAAAAACCTCGTACGATTTCTATTCTCTCTATGCAGGTGGAAAGTCTGGACAGTTTAACAGAAGATGAACAGAAGAAAAAAGATAATATCGATTCTGCTTTGGAAAAGGAAAGCTTTGCCGATGCTGCTACGGCATATTCCGAAGATACTTCCACGGCCAGCAATGACGGTTTCTATGGCTATATCGATACCGACGCCGCAAGCAGTTCCACACTAAACTCCGCTGTGATCGATGCCGCTACCAAACTACAAGAAGGGGAAACCAGCGATTGGATCGAAGTTACAGATTCATCCACTGGACTGTTCTACTTATATCGTGTACACGTTGATCAAACCGATTTAAAAAAGATGTGGAATTCAAAAAATGAAACGGTATCCAACAATGTCCTTTCTGCCATTCTAAACGCAAATAAAGGATTGGATGTTAAAATCGTAGAAGCTTATGCGAAAGATCTTGACATCGAATTTAAAGATGATGAAACCGAAAAGAAAATCAATGAATATATTTCCTCTAGAACAGGAGATGAAGACAATGAAAAGTAATTTGAAAAAAACGTTATGTTTTGCCTTTAGTTCTTTGCTGTTGCTAAGCGCCTGTTCCCAGTCTTCGACACAGATCAAAGACGCAGATGAAGTCTTATTCACCGTTGGAGATCAAAGCTTTACCCGCGGCGAAGAATACGATCTGCTTAAAAAATATTCCGGTTCTTCCAATACGATCCTGCTTGCTACCAATGCTGTGTTAGATGCAGAGATCGGACGTGGCAAGAAGATTCAGGAAGAAGCCAACAAGCTTTATGAAGAATCCGATGAAAAAGGCGAAGAAGGAAACAAAGATGATTATATTGAAAACATCATCATCCCTATGATCCAACAGGAAAAACTGATGGATCAATACTTCAAAGACCAGAAAAAAGAGATCAAAAAAGAATATAAACCTACCATCGCCAAAGTGCTGATGTGCGACAACAAAGATGATGCCAAAAATGCTTTAAAGGCATTACAGGAAGGGACAGATGCCCAAACGGTATGGGATCAGTATTCCAGTGAAGATTCTAAATTTAAAAATGAAGAAATCGTTGTTTCGACATGTTTGGAAGATTCCCTCCCAGATTATGTCATCAATTCTTTATACTCTGCCAAAGAGGAAGGCGTAATCGATGAAGTCATGACCGATGAAGACGAATCCAGCGGTGCATATTATGTTGGAGTTCTGATCAGTAAAGACTATGACAAAAACATTGATAAGATCAAAACCGATCTCGTCAGCAATTCCAATCAGGAAATATCCAATAACTGTTTGATTTATTATCTCCAGAAACATGGATTTGAGATCCACGATCAGGAAATCTTTGATGCTTTACGTGTCTCGGATCCAGAATACCTTGTAAATCACCCAGAATTAACAGAAGAGGAAGATCAATGATCTTCCTCTAATTTTTTTATTTCTTCTTCCAACACACTGCGAAATTGGAATTCTTCCAGTGCCTGATAACCAATATGATATAAAATATCTACATCTTCATGATTGAACAAGTAGAAATGGCTGGAATCCAGCATACCTTCAGGCCACAGACATGCGGCATAATCAAATACTTTCTTTGTCTTTTTTTCTCTTTGGATGCGTCCTGTGATCATCACTTTTTTTGATCCGTTTTTTAATGTCAGAACCGTTCCTATAGGCAATAATTCTTTCACTCTCACACCTCCTTAATATTTGACATTCACTTTAAATCCCAGACCTGCGATAAATCCCAGTTTGCTGGAAAACTCCCACTCTTTGTTTTTATGGTGATAAGATACATTGGCTTCGGCGCTTCCAATCGATCCTTGTGCTGTCAAGGTGATCTTTGCCCCAAATAAACTAAACGCCAGCGATGCTTCTCCGCGAAGAGCCGCTGCTCCAACGCCTGCTTCCAGGTTTTGTTCCTCTTTTGTCAGGGTACAGTTTGCCTTTGCATAAACGGTTCCAATCGATCCAGTGGCCTTTGTCTGTATATACGCATTGGCTGTTCCCAAACGAGCCTGTGCGCTGCAGGAAACCAGTGATGCTTCCAGCTGTGCTTCCAGATCAAGAGATGGATCAAATTCGCCTTCTTTCCATAGCCCTATGGAACACGATCCTTCAGCTTCAATGGAGCCTAAATCCGATCGAAGAGAAGCGTTTAAATATTTCGACTGATACACGGCCCCCACTTCCTTGAATGACCATGAAGCTCCCACTGAAAATACACTGGGATCTTCTTTTTTTGTCAGTTGTGAAATCAAATTTAGATCTTCGCTGTGATAAAAACTAGCTGTTCCCTCCTTACTGTATGTTCTAAAATTCGAAAACAAAGACCGATCGGCTGTCTCATAGGCATGGGCTGTATGGTTAAGATGATCAATAAAAACATTCAGTTTTTCCTGGATCCGTTCGTGTCTAAAACGTTGGACGGGATCTTTTAAGGTTCCGCCATACCGCTTTCGAGACATGAGTCCATAGGCTAGCTGTCTAAGTCTTTGGGTATCAATTTCCATTGAGCATCACTTCTTTGATCTGCAGCTGCACCTGCATATATAGATCCTGGATTCCCTTTATCAACAAGTCTCCTTCTTCTTTTGACGTCAAAACACCAATCTCGCGCTGAATCGACAACAAATATTGTGCCAAATCTTCATAATAACCAAGCAGCGGATTCATACTTTGATCCCCTGTGATAAAATCTGTTCATTTTCCTGATAACTTAAAGCCGTTTGATTGAGATATACTGAATATTGTTCCAAGGCTTCCACGTACGCTTCAAAGACAGGATTCATCTGTGAAAACTGTTCCATCAAAACTCTGGATGCCGGAGATTGCCATATGGATTCAATTTGATGCATTCGTGCTTTGATTTCTTCGAAAATCGACTGCATTTGATGATTCAGTCCTGAAAGCTGATTCGAATATTGAAAAACTTCCTGAGATGATATTTGTACTGATGCCATAAAATCCCTCCTTATCCAGCCAACGTTCTAGCCTTGGCGACACGGTCCTGCTGCACTTGTTGATAAAGGGCAGCGCTTTTATATAGATATTTAGAATATTCCTGAATAATACCTGTCAGTTTCTGAAGCTGAGGACGAAATTGTTCCAGCTGACTGATAAAAGCCTGATGATCGCTTCCCTGCCATATAGACTCCATCTGGTGCATACGGGCATAGATCTGTTCGATCATCTGTTGATAATCGTTTGATTTTTGCTGAAGATAGGACGCCCCTTGTGCGACTTCTTCATAATTCACCATTATTTTCATAACTTTGCCTCCTGTTAAAATAAAATACAGTGATCTCCGGTCATTACGATGTTGTCATAAAAGCTTTGACCAGGATCTAAAATTCTGTTTGATTCAATATGATAAAAAAAATGTTCAAAGTTTGTATTTTCCAAATGCCATGACTTTTGAATATCTTTCAAAAAATCACGGACAACATAAGTATCCCGAATCCATACATGATGGATCTTGTCTTCTGTAAAGATTCGAATATGGATCATTAATTCATCCACGTTTTTCCTCCTTCAGGTAATAGGTTTTTTCATTGATCCAGGCAACCGCATCACAATCGGTAAATTCTAAAATCGAACGCTTCAGTAGATACACATAATCCTGGACACCCTTTCCCATCCATAAAATGTCCATATCGTATACCTTGGATAAAAATTCTTCCGATTGGAACGCATGGATTTGATGTATCCCATCGATAACATACACATCTGCATCGTCCTCGAAGTGATCCTGTATTTGTAAAGGACCGTGTTTCCGCCATTGATCCAGCATTTTCTGAATAGAGACAGAAACCGAACGCTGTGCATAAACAATGAGCAATGGACGTTTCCTTGTCCAGTAGATTTCTTTTTGCAGCGACAGATCAAAACCTAAATAAAAGAAGTTATCCTCTTCCAAACATTCATAAGCAACCGATTTTGAAGTTTGATCTTGGCAAGGAAATGACGAACGAAAAAGAACAGAATAGATTTGATCGTGAATATAAGTCCAGCCGTAAAATGAACGATTGGTCAGATTTGATTTGACAAATGTATCAAAAAACATACGAACATCTTCGATGGTTTCAAAGTCATAACATAATCGTTTTGTATATAAACCAAACTTTACCTGGGAAGGAATTCTGTCAAATAACACAAACAAAAGAACATTGGAATTCTTTAAGATCTGCAGATTCTTGTTCATCAAGCCATTCCAGGAAACGATCCATATACAGGGCAAGATAAAACGATGGATCCTTGCGAATTCTTTCTCGCTAAACAATCGATCAAATCCATAGTTCACAGAACATCCCATTCCATATACAGGTACCTTTGCCCAATCTCTGATCAGACCAATCCATTCCTTTTGCTTAGAAGGTTGAAAACAATAGACCGCAATCTGTTCCCCTAAATGAAATTTCCATTCATAGATCGATCTGTGATAAGGATCATCGATCAAGGCAAATTCTTCCTTTTTAAAGATGTTTTGATCAAAGGGCGTAACCAGCCACGAGGCCTCCTGTTTTCTTTTCTCAATTTTCTTTGACAGGATTTGAAACAGTGACTGTTTTTCCTGTTGGTAACTGTACATCTCATTTCCCATTTCATCGACTTCTGTAAAACCGTACCTCCTTAAAAAAACGGTGTCCGAAAGATACCAGGATCTTCCTTCTACTTCCGTGTCTCCTTGCAAAATAAATTGACCCGGCTGTGTGATATCTTTTGCCCTTTCATGATGCAATACTTCATAGGAATCGGCAGCTGAAGCAACCTTCAGACAGATCTTAAAACGGCTGTTAGCCAGTATCTGATCATCGATGATGCCTAACGGTTTCTGAGTAGAAAGAATACAATGAACACCTAAGGAACGCCCAATACGGGATATTTCCTTGAGTTGAACAAGAAATTCCGGATACTTTTGCTTGATTTGGGCCAGCTCATCAACCAGTATGCATACATGAGCCATATGTTCATTCGGATGGTATTGGTTGTATGTGTCGATATGCGCTTCCTTATGAGGATAAGCTTTTATGAATTCACGAATTCTTCGCTGACGTTCTTCCAAAAAACCATAAATCAGAATCGTGAAACGTTCCATGTCCAGGTGGTCCAGATTGGTCAATATTCCCTGACAGTGGGAAAAAGTGTAAAAAGCCTGACCAAAAGCGCCGCCTTTAAAATCAATGAGGATATATTGAAAAAGCGCAGGATCATTTTGGAGCACCAGCTGCATCAAAATATTTTTTAAAAGTTCACTTTTTCCGCTTCCTGTCATTCCCGCTACAAAGCCATGTGGTCCGTCATGTTTTTCATCCAAATCCAAATAAACAGGTTCATTATTATTAGAAATTCCGATTTGAACTCTTAGATTCACTTTCTTGCCTCGAATCGAACGCAAGGAAAAAGAAGGGTCTTTCTTCTTATAAACACTCAAGAAGTTGATTTGGTAACACATGCTCCTTTGGGTGGTATACAATAGATTCCGATAAAACGAAGCGGGTACAAAAAATGCATCCCATACTATGTTCGGGTTCGTTTTTCCTTCTATGATCCAGGTTCCCTCTGGCCGGTTTGAACCATTGATCCAAGATTCCTTCGCAAAGTAAATGTATTCATAATTGGAATCCATTGTTTCCAGAAAAGCCTGCCATTCCTGTTGAGAACGGATCCATAACAACCGATGACCGATTCGACAGCCTGGATGATATAGATAAGGGTCCTCTTTGTTCATATGAGAATCGATCCAAACCCATTTTAAAGAAGGTTGATAGATGCTGAGGGCCCACTGCAGAAAAAGAGAATCTTTTATCAAAGAATCATTTTTTGAAATATAGATGGTCTCTCCCTTTTTCAAGAAAGCCGGCATCTTCATATAGGGATTCATACTGCGGATCATATTTTTCTGTTTTTGAAAAAGAGCCTCGGATTCCTGAAGATAATTGGGCTTTTTCCAATGAAGTTGAAGCCATTTTTCTTTTTGATAGCCTAGCCATAAATCGAAATCTGAACCCATTTGGCGCTGATAGTTTTCTGGTTTTAAGAGATAAGCTTTTCGGATTTCCTGGACCTGACTTTCTTTTTCACGTTTTAAATTATCAATTTCTTCGTAGCATCGGACACAGTATCGGTCATATTTTCTTATTAAGTATTGTGCCTCTTTCAAGCCTTCCCGGTACATGCTTTCACGATTCAACAAGCCATAGATCCCAAAGGCAACACTCATTGAACAAGAGCTTAAAAGGAGCGTGAATAAGGATTCGGTATTCCCCTTCGAGCTTAAGAGTGCAACAAGAGAACTGACGATGCCTGAACCCAGAATCAAAATGGAAGACCCAATGGTCTGAAACCACTTTGCCTTTTTGACTGGAAGCGGCGACTGGGGAGACTCGATAAAATACTCACTGGTCTCAATAACAGGAATGATTTTTTCTTTTGGTTGAAAGACTTCATACTTAGGAGATAAAAAATCCGTTAAACAAGGGGTGTCTGATTTAACACAACGGCTAAGAATCAAATATCCGGGAATGAAATACGCTTCCTGCTGACCAAAAATGATATGATCCCCTTGAACAAGATCGTAAAATTCTTTCCTTTCTCCATTAACAAAGGTACCATTTCTGCTTCCTGGATCTTTCATGGTCGATCCTTCGATAATGAAATGCTCTTTGGATAAAGTACTATCCGGTATACAGATTGTGCATGGCTTGGATCGTCCGATGGTCACTCTTTCTTCCAGTTTCACCAAACTCCATTGTTTGGGTTTCTCATATAAAGAAAAGATCACCTCTTGTCCATCAATCGTTACATGTTGTCCCAGACTGGATAAGGGATACGATTTCTTGGCATAAACCAAAGACCATTGATTTCTTTTCTGCTGTATCTTCACCTGCGGATAATCATAAATCGATTCGAAAGAGCGAATGATACAGTTTTTAGCGGTTGTGATCTTGAGACATGGCATAAGCTCTATATCCTGCCGCAATCACCAGCGCAATCAAGCCAAGACACACAGGGATGATCCAAATTGCTTGATTTTTGTCACTTACACTCAATGTCTTTTTAAACGTTGTCTGATTGCCGGAATGATCCACCGCGATAGCTTCAATGTTTGTGGTAGGCCGATTCAAAACAAATTCATAATAATCGTTGTTCAAGTTGTCCTTTTTTAACGTATTGACATTGACTTTTTTACCGTTGATCGTAAGTTTCTTAAAACGGTCTTTCGAATAGCTTTGTGTGTTGACCAATGTAATGCGAATCGTATCTCCTTTTTTTAATTCCTTCATCGAACCTTTTGTACATAAAAGGCGGATGATGGGTTTCGTATGATCGATCGTTTCCGTCTTTTTTTCCATTTTTAATTTCTGGTCTGGGAAACGTTTCCATATTCTCTCCGTGATCTGCACATCCGAATACGATCCCATGATTGGACTTTGTATCTTTGAAACAATTGTCTTTGATTTTGTCTCCATCTTCGGCTCCTGTTTCATTACGGTTGGATTTTTTGCGGTTGGTCCAGATACAAGAATCGATGGTTCAACATATTGAAGATAGTATGGATAGACCCCTTTGTTTCCGGCTTCATCAATTCCCAAAAAAGAAATGGTCAAAATATCTTTTGTATGCAATGATTGCCATAGTTGGTTAAGATTGACCGCTTCAACTTGCTGATGATTGACAAAACAAGTAAAAGAACTGTTCACTTCTTTATCCCAGAGAAAGGAAAGATCGTTTTTCTCATTGAATACATTCAGAACACCCGGATTTACCAGCTTCTCATGATGATATAAGGAAATTCCAGGAATCTTCTGATCGATAATATAAGAAACTGTTTTATGTACGTTTCGGCCATAATGATCTTGTGCATAGACCAAGACATGATACTGCAACCTTTGACCGGATTTAGCCCTTAATACGATGTCTTCTTCAGGATTGTATCTCAAAGTATCTTGTCCATCATCGATCTGTACAAATCCCTCTTTTAAATCGTTTGGCCACGCTATGTGAAGTTCTATATCGTGATTTGAAATTTTTTCTTGATTTGAAATATCCAATTCGATATCTTTGTTTGTAAAATAAAAACTAAGATCTCTCTTGTCGTTGATCAGGATTTTATGTCCTGGATTATGCTGGTAATAGAGTTCCAATCGCACTTTACCGCTTTGATTCAAGTCCACTTGAACCTCTTCTTTTCCCTGACACAGATATTCCTGGATCTTTTCTTCATTGATATACAGACAAAGCACAACGTCTTCTTCACATAGAGAATCAAAATGAAGGGTAACCGAATTCTGTAAAATGTACTCTCCGTAAGAAACAGAACTCTGTGCTTTGAGTTTCTGTAGAGAATGAACTTGTATTTTTCGAAGCGCTGATTCTTCCTGACTTTTCTCATATTGAATCAAGATCTCTTGGTTGGTATATTGGACCGGTACCCTCCAGCCTTCCTCTTTTTCTTGCACCGGTACCAGGACGCCGTCGATCCAAACTTGTATCTCATTTATTTCTTCAGTCTTACGAATCTCGATCCAGGAATCTTTAAACAGATATAGAACATCTTCGACCTCTTTGCCATTTTCCAATACCATAAGCTTCTGGCTCTCTTTCTGAGAGATTTCAGTGGATCCAATATCTGTCTGCGCATAAGTCTGTACAGGTGAAAACAACAACATACATGGAATCACTATCTTTACAAATTTCATAATCGCCTCCTATTCCATCATCTTCATGATTTTTTTGAACGTTTGATCCTCTTTAAACATCTCTATATAGTTATCTGGCAACGTCTGTTTCTTGAACCCCCTGGTTTCCAGATAAAGACAGTATTCCCCATGAGTACAAGCCAACTTTAAAAATATCTCCTGATTTTCCTTCATTTGCTGGTTGGTCCATCTATGATGAATCGTTGATAGATACTGGACATTTTCTGTTGATAAGACTCTTTCTTTTTCCAGTAATATTTCTTCAAAGAGCTGAAGGTTGTCTACACGGGTTAAAAGATCTTTTTCTTTTTCTATAGCACGCAAAAGTTTCAGAATCTGTTTCTGCGACATTGGTTTGTCCGGGCTTGATATCATCCTTGCCATTTGATAAGGAACATAGATCTCTTTTACGATAGATTTCGGTATGTTTTGCACAATGTATCGAATTACTTCGACATTTCTTGTCAATAAAGCTTGATTCAAAAAATACTTTGCGGTTTGATTATCGTCAAAAGATCCTTTTTTAAGTTTTCCTTTTACGATCCAGTCATGAAGAACAATCTGTGTTTTTTCCTGCCTTGTACCTGTGATTTCCATGATCTCTTCCCGATACTTTTCCATCAGTGTCCCTTCATACGCCAAAGAATTTTGAAAGATCCAGAAAACAGACAGAAATATAAAAACACAGATCATCAAAATTCTTTGGACATAAAGGAACATCAGATAACTGAAACGAGTCCTAGAGATACTTGGATATCTCTTTTGCGGTGTTACACGCATACATTTTCGAATCCATATTTTAAGAAAACCAAAATGATAAAAACTCGTCATCAGCGATCCCAATGCATAAATATCTGTGTATACCTCCTTTCTACTTTTAGTTTTCAATTCAGGAGCCTCATTTGAGGGAGAGGCCATACAAGCCTGAACAGAATGAATAGGAATACAAGCGTTGAAATCGATGAGAAAGAGATGGTTTTTCGATACAATTAGATTTTCTTTTTTTACATCGATATAAAGAAAACCGAATTGGTGAAGGGTTTCCAAGAGGTGCATCAATTCCAACGCCCATCTTTTTCGATATCTGAGAACTGTCCATCGATTTTGGATTTGATCCAGGCGTATTCCATCAATTTTTGTTTCAATCAAGCTCATAGAGTCATGAGAAAGTATCACATCCGATAGCTGCGGTACGTGCACATCATTCAACAAAGAAAGAATATGGATCTCTGTTTTCAATTGATGAATCAAGACAGGTGTACTTTTGTTTAAATCGATTGACTTCGAGATATATCTCTTTCCTGTTAACTGATCTTCCACGAGATCAACGCGGCTATTGAATGACATGTGATAGTTTTCCACAACTCGATATCGGCTATCATCCAGTTTCATGGAAAATGAAGTTTATATTCCCAAATTGAATCCGCATTCCTTCTTTTAAACGCATCTTTCGAATCACCTGTTTTCCGTTAAGAAAGGTCTTGTTTCGGCTTTTCAGATCTTTGATATAGTATCGTTGATTCTCATAAAGTATTTCGGCATGTTTTAAGGATATTGAATCTTCCAATAACTGAATATCGCAAGATACTGTACGGCCGACAACCGTGGATTCAAACTGGATCATGAACTTCTCCTGGGTATCTTCTTGGATCAAATAGGCTTTGCCTACCAAAGGCTCACCTAAGACCTGTGTACCATTTTCTTCATGTACTACCTTGGAAGCCGAAGAGTATGCATCATAGTAAAGAGAGTGCACCGGTTCTTTTAAATAAAACCGTTCTTTCTTTGGAATAGAAAAGAAATGTCTTTTTTTCGGATAATAATGATCCTTTAAATTGACCAAACCGGAAATCAGATTGGGTAAGGAAAATTCATCACTTTGGGAAAGACTCAGCATATAGCCGATGATTTCATACGCCGTATGTGTTTTGAAATGTTTGGAAAGATACTGGACCCATGATGAGATCTGTTCCTTTTGAAACATCCATTCCTCCAGCATAATGGGAACGACAAGAAAATAGAACTTGTCGCCATAGGGAGATACAAACACATAAGATGGATCAAACAAAACCGGTTTGTTTCGATTGACCGCGATGGCTGTCTCAAAAAGTTGATCCAGAAAAAGATATCCTTCTCTATCTTCAAAAGTTACCTGATTCAAAAAATCTTCGAGACTAACCAGTCCCTCAATCGAATAGTGGATGATACCTCGTTTGGGATCGTGCAGAGCACTTCGAAGACTGAAATCGTCGTGAGCCATCTTGTCAAATACACTCAGATCTAATTTCATTGGATCGTTCAATATGGTTTCCAGCACAGATGGATTCTTAGAGAGAACGCGGATCCAATCGTTCAAATCAATCACCTCTTTTCAACCTCACTAATAAATACGAAAAGAAATGACAAATTCGTAAAAAATATTTAAAATTCTTTTATGCGATACACAAAATACTTATCATTGATCCATGTCTGGATTCTGAATCTCTGTTTAAACTTATATCCATTCTTTGTGATCGACCCTTTTTTTGATAACCAAAGTCACATTGGAAACCAAATGGGGCATCCTATCTATTTGATTCTCTGGGCCATCAGCAGTGCATGGGGCTTTTATTATCTTTCAAAGGTTATCTGGGATAAAACGAATTTCCCCTATCCAGGATTTTTTCACACACTGATCTGTATCCTCATGGTCTTATCCTGCATCATTCCATATTCTTTGGATCAAAGTTCCTGGATCAATGATCTGCATATCTGGATAGCCATCGCTTCGGTTACTTGTTTCATCATGGAATGGCTGTATTATTTCTATTGGAAAGGAAACCTTGACCGATATGAACGCTTCCTATTGTTTGTTTTTATGTTCTGTGCCTTTCTTTTACTGTTTCCCGGACATATCACATCCAGTGCAGAAACAGCCTTTTCCTGTTTGGTCAACATGGTTTTATATATACTGGCGTTTTTACATAAGCGTGATACAATAAAGCCATGAAATTGATAGAATCTACTCAAAATAAAACCATTCGTGAGCTAACCAAGCTGCACAAAAAAAAAGAAAGAGATAAAACAAATCTCTTTCTTGTCGAAGGACAACATCTTGTCCATGAAGCGTATGAAGCTGGATGTTTAAAAGAAGTTTTCATTTTGCAGGATGAAAAGCTTTCTTTGAATGTACCTTTGACTTATTGTACCAAACCGGTCCTGCAGAAACTTTCAGTACAAAATTCACAGGCAAAAATCATCGGCCTGTGCAAGAAAATGGAATGGACATCCCATCCCATTCACAGGGCTTTATTCCTGGATGATGTACAAGATCCAGGCAACGTAGGTACGATCATAAGAACGGCTCTTGCCTTTGGAATCGAGGCCGTCTACTGCTCATCCGGTTGCGCCGATATCTACAATCCGAAAACGATCCAATCATCCCAGGGAGCTTTGTTTCATGTACCTGTTATATATACCGATTTGATCTTTACCATTCCGAATTTCAAAAACAACGGAATGAATATCTATGCCACAAGTTTACACAGTCAATCGGTGCCCCTCGATCGCGTCCAGGTACCCGAAAGCTATGGTATTGTGTTAGGAAATGAAGGACAAGGCGTCCATCCGGAATTGATCGAGCTTTGTCATCAAACCATAAAAATTGAAATGGCCTCATTTGAAAGCCTGAATGTAGCGATTGCCGGAGGAATTCTATCTTATTACTTTTTCATTCGTCAGGGAGACATTAAATGCAATCGATAAAAAAGTATTTACTCTGCCTAAAAGAGGCCCTGTCAAAAGAAATCAAAGAACATCGGTCCTCCTTTGCGGTATATATGATCTTAAGAACTTTGGTCATCATAGTATTGATTCGTCAGATCTTCACACAGAATTATGAAAACATCTTTGTCTGTGTTCTGACCCTTTTGCTTTTTATCGTTCCCAGTTTGGTGCAGCTGACTTTTAAAGTTGAGTTGCCCATCTTTTTAGAAATATTGATCCTGGTCTTTATTTATGCCGCCGAAATTCTGGGGGAAATCGATAACTATTATTTCTCCATCCCTTACTGGGACACGATTTTGCACACCATCAATGGTTTTGTATGCGCCGCCATCGGTTTTTCATTGGTCGGACTATTGAATAAAAAAGAAAAGATCAAATTTTTTGTCTCTCCTGTTTTCTTTGCGATCGTTTCCTTTACCTTTTCCATGACAATCGGCGTAATGTGGGAATTCTTCGAGTACTCCATGGACCGCTTCTTTGGAATGGATACTCAAAAAGACACTCTGATCCAAGAGATCCACAGTGCAGGTGTAGATGATCAGCTTCCTGCTTTTTCCATCGATGAGATCCAGGAAGTGACAATCAATGGTGAAGTCATCTCCGACAAGGGGTATGTAGATATTGGATTGATTGACACGATGAGCGATCTCTTCGTAAATTTTGTAGGCGCTACAGTGTTTTCTATATTCAGTTATTTCTATTCTAAGAACTCAAAACAGTTTGCCTTTATCCAGTTCTTTATTCCCACAAAAAAGGAAGAAGACAAAGACTATCTCCATCAGGAAATATCAAAAAAAGCGTAGTCTCAAACAGCTACGCTTTCATCATTATTCCACCACGAATCGTTGTTGTCTCTTTGTTCTTCCTGCTCTCTTTCTTCCCTATTTTCATTTCCATAGCCATAAGGATAAAAGTAAGCCACTCTTGTACAGTAAGAAAGTAAATTAAAAATCAAGATCAACAGGATCATATTTCTAAAGAAAGAACCCCGCGCTCTAGTATTTTGTGAATTGGATGAATAATTAAACCCAAACGGTCCATAATAGAAAAAATGAGTATTTTGGTTGTTTTGATTTTGCTGATTATAAAAATAACTAAACGGATCCTGATATGCATTGCCATACGGATTGGATTGTTGGTAGGAAGGATTGCCATATTTTTCCGGATCTGTGATTTGATCATATGCCGCATTCACTTCCTGCATCTTTTTTGCACATTCCTCATCCCCTGGATGTAGATCCGGGTGATACTTTTTAGCCAGTTTTCGATACGCTGATTTTATTTCATCGGGAGACGCGTCTCGAGACACGCCCAAAACTTCATAAGGATCTCGCATAATTTCACTTTGACCTTTCCATACTAGCTATTCTATCAGAAAATATTTCAATATCCTGGAAATAATATATTTTCACACACTTTATGATATCTGAGTCAATATATTACCAATATATGAAAAAAGCCCTTGATAAAAGGACTTTACATGCAATGGCGGAGAGTAAGGGATTCGAACCCTTGGTGGCGTTAACCACACAGCCTTTCCAAGACTGCACCTTAAACCGCTCGGACAACTCTCCAGTGCTTAAATATAATACTAAGGAATACTCCATCTGTCAAACAAAAAAAGCAGGGTTATCCACCCTGCAGGAGAACTTGATTCACCTCGAAAATTAACGATGCAGAAGAGGTGAGATCCGTTTGTATAAAATAAATACGATAATTCCAACAATCAAGCCTTTTAATAAATTGAAAGGCAATGTCATAAAGAGGACAAAAGTAAAGGTATTGGAAACAAGCGGCAACAGCGTTGTTCCCATTTTTATGATAGCTTCCATCGGTAAGCCATAGAAATAAGAATAAGCCGGCAATGCGATAAAATAATTTGCCAAAGATCCAATTACAGCCAAGGATACAATTCCAATGATCAAGGAAATTAAAGCCCCTTTGCGCGTCTTATGATTTTGGTAGTAGATGGAACTAGGAACCACAAAAGCTAAACCAATAATAAGATTGGAAATTTCTCCCACGCAAGCCGTGTCAGTTCCTTGAAACAATAAATTCAAAACGATTTTTAAAGTTTCAATGCAAGCCCCGGCCAGAGGTCCCATCGCAAATCCTCCAATCATGACCGCTACTTCATCAAAACCAAGTTCGTAGAAAGGCGGAAAAAACGGAAGTGGGATCTCAAAGAGCATCAATAGAAACGCAACTGCCGAAAGAATCGAAACCTTTGCGATCCATTGCACACGAGATGTTTTTGACTGGACAGTCGATTGTGCTGACATATTCATTACCTCCTCACAGATCAGCCCCCTCTTTTTCAAAAGAAAAAGAGGTTTGTCACAAAACCTCTCAGGATACAAAAACGATAAAAAAGGATTTCAAAAAACCTTCTTCCATCCAGACTGTAACTGTCGCTATCGGAATTGCACCGATTCCTGCCCGAAGGCTCGCGGAGTATGACCGCCGATTGGGAATTTCACCCGACCCTGAAGTTTTTTGTACGTCCTTATACTAAACCTGTAGAAATCCGTTTGTCAATATTTTTGTGAAAAATTTACCAAAGTTGGTTTTAAGCCGATTTAGCAGCAAGCTCTTGTTTTCGGGCTTCTTTCACACAGCGATAATTCATAAAATAAGCTTTCGTTTCCTGGTAAACGACTTTTCGTAATGCCACAAGACCAATCAAGTTAGGAAATGCCATACAGCCATTAACAATATCCGCTAAAGTAAAGACAAAATCCAAAGACATAAAAGGTCCGATTCCAATCAAGACAATGAAAAGAATTTTATAAGGAAGGATTGCTTTTTGTCCCAGAAGATACTGGATACACTTTTCCCCATAATAATTCCAACCGATAATGGTCGTAAACGCAAAGAACAACAAGCCAATATTCACGACATAGATGCCAATCTCTCCAATAGGAAATCCGTTTTGAAAGGCGATGGTCGTCATAGCCGATCCTTCCACGCCCAGCAAATATGACTGGGTAATGATGATGGCCATCCCCGTCATCGTACAAACACAGATCGTATCTATAAAGGTTCCCGTCATAGAAACTAAACCTTGTTCTACACAAGAATCGGTCTTAGCGGCCGCTGCGGCAATCGGAGCACTTCCCAATCCCGATTCATTACTAAAAATTCCGCGGCTGATTCCGCTTCGCATCGCCATCTGCATCGTGATACCCACACTTCCGCCAAAAGCAGCCGAAGGCGTAAAGGCCGATTGAACAACCAAAGCCAAAGTTCCCGGTATTGCTTGATAATGCGTGATCATGATCAATACAACACTGGCAATATAGGCAACGCTCATAAAAGGAACGATAACTTCTGAAACCGAAGCAATTCGCTTGATTCCACCAATGGTAATGAAGCCCACAGTCACCACAAGAAAGATTCCCGTAACCAGAGGGGGAATATTGAGTGTCAGCTGCGCCGCATCGGCAATCGAGCGAACCTGGGTAAACGTTCCAATCCCCAACAAAGCCACACCTACGCCAAATACCGCAAACAGGCGGGCTAAGATCTTTCCTAAAGTTTTATGTTTCAACCCTTTTTCTAAATAATACATTGGACCGCCAGACATCTGTCCTTTTTCATCCCGCTGCCGATAAACGATTGCCAAAAGACCTTCTGAATATTTTGTGGCCATCCCTAAAAAGGCAGAAATCCACATCCAGAATAAAGCACCTGGTCCTCCGGCAATAATGGCAGTGGCTACCCCTACGATATTTCCGGTTCCAATCGTGCTGGATAAAGCGGTACAAAGGGCCTGAAAGCTGGAAACATCGCCTTCTTTATGGTCTTCTTTTTTAAACATCAGTTTAAAAGCCAAAGGAAGACGGCGAAACTGTAACAGGCCTAACCGCAAGGTAAAATACAGGCCAGTTCCCAACAGTAAACAAATCAAAGGCAATCCCCAGACCAAATCATTGATCTGACTCAAAACATTGGAAAGAGTGTCCATAAAAAAATCCTCCTTTATCATAAAAGAGGAATTAGAATATAGTAAAACTATCTAATCCTCTGTCCTTTTGCCTGAGAGTTTCACCCCTAAGGGCTTGCTCCTTCGGCGTCCATTTAAGGAACTCTCCAGAGGCTCGTCAGAATGCTATCCTTTTACCTGAAATAATAAATTCTTCGGTGGTCCAAAGACTCTCTCTAACATTCGTCATCCGAACTCTACCATTGCATTGTAATGAAAAATCACAAAGAGTGCAAGTCTATTTTAGAACAATTGATAAATTGTTCCAGTGAATACTTAGATTTAACTCATTCGATTCATTTACATGTACACTTTGATACCATTGTCCACTTTCATAGTGCAGGTCCTGACCTGAAAAATATGCATACCCGCAACAAGTCAAGCCTAAAACAATACAACCCAAAGCCGTGATCAATAATAGTTTTAACTTTGCCATAGGTGGACCTCCTTCATCCTACAGAATACATGCACTTTCAGCCAATGACTAAAGCCAACGGTCATCCGCACAAAGAAACGCGATACCACAACCATGAACAATCCAGCCAGAATAGAAAGACCGGCGGCGATAAAACCTACACCCAGTTGTAAGAGTCCTGTCGTAAAACTGGATGCCATCACAAATGGTGAACCCAGAATACTTACACAGCACACAATCAATCCGGCAACCATGAATACGCACGCCAAGACAGGGATCAGCCAAATCAGAATGTATCCAGTCAAGATCAACAAGAGCCCGGTCAGAATCAGTGCCAATAAGGCTAATGCGATACAAGCCCATAAAGGACTTCCTAAGATCAACAAGGAGACAATCAGTACTTTTGCAGGATTGGATAACTTTTTCTCTTTAACGGGTTGCGTGCTCAAGATTTGACTGGCAATCACTCCCACATCGCCCAGATCTTCTACAGCACTTTCTTCACTCATTCCTTCTTCCATACGGTCTTCGATCATTTCCGCATAATAATCCAACATCTTCTGACTCTCTTGTTTAGGAAGGCTTTTTAAAAGTCTTTCCAGAGTCCTTAAAAATTCCTCTTTATTCATGATCCATTTCTCCTTTGATATATTCATAGATGGATTGAATTTCTTTCCATTCATCTAAAAATAATTGAATCGATTCTTTCCCTTTTGGGGTGATTCGATAATACTTTCTTAATCGGTTTTTATGTTCTTCGGTATAAGTCACGACACTTTGGCTGGCTTCCAGGCGTCTTAATATGGGATATAGCGTAGATTCAGATATTTCGATGTATTGCGAAACATCCTTAACAATTTGGTAGCCATAAGAGTCTTTATTCTTTAAGGAAGCTAAAACACAAAATTCTAAAAAACCCTTTTTTAACTGCGCATCCATTTTATACCTCCTTACACATATTACTATATATTGCATAGTATGATGTGTCAACTCGTATATTTAAATTTTGAAACTTTTTTTGAACAAAAAATCTTGATTTAAGAGCATAAAAAAAGAACCTCAAAAATATGAGGTTCAGTTTTCATTTAGTTGCTGGAAGAAGTTGGCAAGAACGGGCGAACTGCATCCGCCAGGTTGTGAACATTTCGTGTCTGAATCAAAACGGTTCCTGAACCATAAAATTCATTGACCAGTCCTTCCCCGGTTGTAAATCCAAATGTTCCTGAAGCGACTTTGATATTATATTCAAGTGAACTGTCCCAGGCAACAACGTGTTCATTATCAATTGTGATTGGATGATCCGGTGTGACTTCAATCTTCATCAAATCTCCAAAAGCAGACACAAGGATATCTCCTTGCCCTTGTGTTTCCATCACAAACAAACCACCAGTTCCACCAAATAAAGCTTTTCCTATATCCTGTTTTTTCATTACGTAATCCACTGTTTCATCACAGGCAAGAAACGCTCCTGTATTCAATCGATATTGTTGATATGGATCCACATGCAGACAATGGATCTTTCCTGGAATCGGTGGAGCAATCCCCAAAACGCTTTGATTTGTTTGTCCTGTCGCAAAGGTGATAAACATACTTTCACCGCTGGTCATACTTCGACCAATGGCTCCAAGCACTCCGCCTATTCCCTTTTTTTGACTGTTCATTTTCCCTTCAATAGAAACATTCGACAGATAAACCATAGAACCTCTCTCTATTTTAATTGTTTCTCCTTTTTCCAAGGTTGCCTGAACAATAGGACAATCAGAATCTCCTAAAATCGTATATTTCATGTAAAATGACCTCCTTAGTTATAGTATATAAGATTTTACTCCATACTTCTATCAAGCTTGTATAAAATATCTGTATGTTGTATAAGAGGCAAAATTACAGTTGAATCCTATTCGCAATTATGCTAGAATATACAAGCGCTTAGGGGTATAGTTCAATGGTAGAACAGCGGTCTCCAAAACCGTTGATGTGGGTTCAACTCCTGCTACCCCTGCCATTAAGAAAATATAGTGTCAGATCTCCTTTATATAAAGCAGATTTGACACTTTTTTGTATTTAATTACGATCGTTGACTGTGATTATAAATTTATAACCTAAAAGCATCATATTGACGGTTTTAGAACTGTCATTTATTTAATTTAAAAATGTAGAAACAAAAATTCTCGGCATTGAAGAAGTACAAAGCGATGAAGATCTGTTTTTCATGGATAAAACAAAAGATTTTGCTTTTTGTGAACAATTCCATGTCGTCGTCCATCCGATCTATTAGGAAATCCTCTCATCAAGGAATCTAAAGAAGTAGTGATTAAATGGATCACAGGATAACGATCCTAAAGTGCCAAATCCCTTTAATATGGTGATTTGGTGTTTTTTTTGATTAGAATTTTTTCTTACACTAATTACATTTTGTTTGTAAATAAAAGATTTCATGAATATAATATAGTCAAAAGTGAGTGAGGTAAAACGATGAAACTTAAACTGTTGACAAAACGTCAAAATCAAGTGATGTCTATATTATGGAATTCAAAAGAACCATTATCGGCGAGCCAAATCCATCAAGCAGATGAAAATCTCAATATGAATACAGTTCAACAAGTTCTAAGAGTTCTTTTGAACATGAAATATATCAAAGTGGCAGACATTGGATATTCCAGCACTTCTTTAACTCGCTTATATGCTCCTACTGTATCTCAGGCAGATTATATTCAATTTTTACTGGGAGATAAAAGTCGGTTTGAGGTCACAGCGTATCTGATCAATTCCAACACCAATCTTAACGAACTCAATGAATTAAAAAAACTAATCGACCGGAAGAAAAAAGAGCTCGAAAAGTAAGCCCTTGTCTTCCCCAAAAAAAGAACCTGAGTTTCATCTGTAACTCAGGTTTTTCTTTTTACTTTTTTAACTCTTTTCTTCTTTTATCGATCAAGTCACGTAATTCTTTTAATTCTTTATCATCGGAAGACTGCTCAATAAAACGAAGAGCAAAGTCTTTCAATGCTTCATCATTCAAATAAGCCGAGAGATATGTAGCTTGTGAAATGATTGGCGAAAATTGTCGGGTAATCGAATTTTTTGTATAGCCTACACCCGTTACCTTAATAAATCCTTTTTTCATCAGCTTCTTTAAATTTGGCTGAATCGTATTCATCGTTATATCTGGGATAAGAGTTAAAATATCATTCGCCGAGAGAGGTTCATTAGAATTCCATAGAGTTTCCATAATGTCCGATTCTCTTTTCGATAGTCTTTCTTTCATTTGCGTTCATCCTTTCCGTTTTTATTATTATACTATACTTTTCTGTCTAAATGTTAAAATTTTCCCTATTTTATGCACTTTTTTCACTTTTCCTCTTTTTCAAAAATCAAAATTAAATCGATTTGAGCCGGTATCCTATTGAATATCAAATTGCCCTAATGTATCAATTCTGATATAATTTTTCTGTATTGTTTAAGGAGGCTTTTATTATGCCAAGCCAAGTTATCGTTGGAACTCAGTGGGGCGATGAGGGAAAAGGAAAAATCGTTGATGTGCTCGCCCAGAAAGCGGATATGATCGTTCGTTTCCAGGGTGGAGACAATGCGGGTCATACGGTTATCGTACAGGGAAAGAAACATGTACTGCATCTTCTGCCAAGCGGAGTGCTCAATCCAAATGCACTTTGTGTCATTGGTCCAGGTGTTGTATGTAACCCTTTTATACTTTTAAAAGAAATGGAAACCTTAGAAAAAGGCGGACTGACTTGTGATCACATTATTATCAGTGACCGAGCTCAGATGCTTATGCCATATCACTGCTACCAGGATGAACTGGAAGAACAAAGTGCCAGCCACAAAATTGGTACAACAAAAAAAGGTATCGGACCTTGTTATGCGGACAAATACGCACGAAGAGGAATTCGTTACCATGAATTCATTGATTTTGAAAGCTTTAAAGTCCGTTTAAAAGAATGCCTGGATTTCAAAAATAAACTGTTCACTAAGGTCTATGATGGTCAGGCAATGGATTTTGATAAGATGGTCAGCGACTTTGAAAAAATCTACGATAAGATCGTTCCTATGATCAAAGAAACCACGCATATCGTAAATGAAGCGCTGGACGAAGATAAAATCGTTCTGTTTGAAGGGGCTCAGGCAGCCATGTTAGATATCAATTATGGAACGTATCCTTATGTTACCAGCTCTTCCCCAACCAGTGCCGGTGTTACCGTTGGAGCTTGCGTGGCCCCAAGCCGTATACAGACAGTCGTCGGTGTCGTTAAGGCATATTCTACCCGCGTTGGTGAAGGACCGTTTGTAACAGAACTCAACAACGAACAGGGATCCTGGATCCGCGAAAAAGGATTTGAATATGGGGCAACCACAGGACGTCCTAGACGATGCGGGTGGCTGGATCTGCTGGTCGTTAAACATGCGGTAATGATGAATGGACTGACAGATATCGTAATCACTAAGATCGATGTATTGACAGGTTTGGAAAAACTGTATGTCTGTACAGGATATGAAATTGATGGAAAAGTTTATAACTACATTCCTAGCGATCAATCTATGGTTGCCAAGGCAAAGCCGGTATACAAAGAATTTGACGGATGGAAAGAAGATATTTCCAAAATGGAAACTTATGATCAGCTTCCGGAAAACTGTAAAAAATACCTCCAATTCATTGAAGAATTTACAGGTGTCCGCATTTCTATGGTTTCTGTAGGACCGGATCGTGTAAATAATATTTATATCCATGAAATCTAAGAGACTTCGGTCTCTTTTTTCTTTGTAAAAGAATCTAACATAGATGCAATTTCGTGATATTATTCTAGCGAAAAGGAGAAGTTTTATGACCAAAAAATATTTTTTCTTTGATATAGACGGCACATTGACAGATCGCAAAACCAATAAAATTGTTCCCAGTGCCCAACTGGCTTTGGACAAGCTGCAGGAAGCAGGACATTTTGTCGCAATCGCAACAGGAAGAGCCCATTATAAATCGATCCATTTTATGAAAGAAGTGGGTCTTCACAATATGGTATGCTGCGGAGGCGGAGGCCTTGTCATCAATGACAAACTGGTACGAAACCTGCCTTTAGACCTTGAAAAGGCAAAAGCACTGATCAAGGAAGCTGATGAACATGGAATCGGCGTTCTCCTGCAGTTAAATGATTCCATCGATGTGTATGCCAAAAACGATTTGTTTCGTCAACAAGTCGGTGAACGCAAAGAACCCACCCGGTATTATATCGATCCAAAGATGGACTACGATAAGTTGGATATTATCTATAAACTCTACCTCTCTGTTTTACCTGAACAAGAAAAGGATTTGAAACTTTTGAACACGATTGGTCATATCCGATTCGAACCAGAATATCTCATCTTTCAATACGATGCCAAACATCAGGGAATCCTTGATATGATGGAAAGGCTTCACGGAAAAATCGAGGATGTTGTCGTTTTTGGAGATGACACCAACGATATCGTCATGTTTGATCCCCGATGGACCAGTATAGCCATGGGAAATGCCTGTGATGCACTCAAAGAAAAAGCATCCATAGTAACGGATGCAAATGTAGATAATGGAATCTATAATATCTGTGAGAAAAAAGGATGGTTCAACAAAATTTAACACCGTAAAAGTACAAGTTTCGGCTTGTACTTTTTAATACGGTTCCTTTTTGTCTGTACGATCTAAAAGATAGTCAACGCTGGTATTATAGTAATCTGCCAGTTTAATCAATTGTTCAAGGGGAATCGCCCGGTCATCATTTTCATACCTGGAATAAGTTCTTTGGGTTACATTAAGATACTTAGCGATTTCGGCTTGCGTCAGATCGTTATCTTCTCTTAGATCTCTAATCCTCTTTAACTTCATAACGTATCCTCTTAACACTTCTTTTTATTAAATTTATTATATATTACCGATAGTCAAATTCGAAATATTAGCTCAAAAAGGACTACTCCATCACACTGGTTTTCTGTAAAAACAGTGTAAATTTTGTTTATTTTTAAGTAAAAAGTGGGGATTATAGAAATATTTTTAAATGTGTTGATTTCTTTTAGCGGATTGCCTCTTCTAAAACTTTTCCAATCGAATCATGGATCACCAGATTGGCCATACCATCACGGTCTGTGGCTGCCTTATTGATCACCACCAAGTACTTGCCATGGAAATAATCGATCAGACCAGCGGCTGGATAAACCACCAGACTGGTTCCTCCAACGATAAGAAGATCCGCATTGGCAATAGCCCGTAAGGCTCCATGCAATACATCCTGATCCAAGGCTTCTTCATATAAAACCACATCCGGTTTTATAATATTTCCACAATGCGGACAACGAGGTATTCCTTCATCATCCTTTGCCTTGATCACTTCCTCCAAAGTGTAGTGTCTTCGGCAGGAAACACAAGTATTCTTTGCCACAGAACCATGAAGCTCAAACACATTCTTTGAACCCGCTTTTTGATGAAGTCCATCGATATTCTGTGTAATGATGGCTTTACACTTTCCCATTGCCTCCAGCTTTGCCAGCGCCTGATGCGCTTTATTGGGCTTTGCATCGGGATAGATCATCTGATTAAAATAAAATTCATAGAATTCCTTAGGATTTTGAACAAAGAAACTATGCGATACCATAATTTCGGCAGGATATCGATACTTTTTCTTGTAAAGTCCATTATCGCTTCGAAAATCCGGGATACCGCTTTCTGTACTGACCCCCGCTCCTCCAAAAAATACAATATTATTTGATTGTTGAATCATTTCCTTCAGTTCCATTTGTTGATCCTCCTGTATATATTATAACGCAAATCAGACCTATTCTTGTTTTAAGATCACATTTTCAAAAGAATACTCCTGACCATTTTCATCTAAACAGCGTATTGTGGAATCCTTTGGAGAATCTATGTCCAGCCGGTATACAACCGTTTCTTCTTTCGGTGTCTCTTTTTCAAAACGGACCAGGATCTCCTTCCCCTTTTGTTCACAGCTTACACTTTCTGCATCCATACCAAAATCATTAAAAATAATATATGGATCCTCATTGGAATTGATCATATAGATCCCTGGTTGAGATAGTTCATAACCATCGATAGAAAAATCATCCACTTGCGAGATCTTTATTCCTGAATTCTGACATCCCGCAAGGGCCAGCAAGCCAAGCAATGGAATTACTCTTTTCACAATATCCCTCCTTTGTTTATAGTAAAAGAAAACATATGTTAATGTTTATATTAATATTATATCAAAAAAAACAGTTGAGAGAAGACTCTCAAACTGTTTAATCGGTTTCTTTTTCGACGACGGTAAACGTATATTCGCCTTGTTCAAAATCGACATAAAGATCCGATTCTTTGAATACACCCGCTTCAATGATCTTTTTGGCAATATTGGTTTCAATTTGCCGCTGAATGTATCGTTTCATAGGACGAGCCCCGTAAACAGGATCCACGCCCATCTTGGCAATCTGTGCATAGACCTGATCACTGACATGCAGATGAATATCCCGTTTTAACAAACGATGCGCCAGTTGATTGATAAATTTATGGGCAATCTTGATAAATGCATCATCCCCTAAAGCGTTGAATACGATAATTTCATCGATACGATTGATAAACTCGGGTTTAAAATGACGTTTTACTTCATCCATATACCGGTCATAGTTATCCTTTTCAAAGGCATATTGGGAGCCCAAATTGCTGGTAAGAATGATGATCGTATTCTTGAAATCTACGGTAACCCCTTTGGAATCGGTAATTCGTCCGTCATCCAGGATCTGTAAAAGAACATTGAAGACATCCGGATGGGCTTTTTCGATCTCATCAAAGAGAACGATGCTGTATGGATTGCGCCGAACCGCTTCGGTGAGCTGACCGCCTTCATCGTACCCTACGTATCCAGGAGGCGCACCAATCAAACGGGCCACACTGTGTTTCTCCATATATTCAGACATATCAATACGTACGATATGCCGTTCATCATCAAACAGCTGCTCAGCAAGAGCCTTGGCCACTTCCGTTTTTCCTACCCCGGTTGGGCCTAGGAACATAAAAGATCCAATAGGACGGTTTTCATCCTGAATCTGGGCTTTACTTCGTAAGATCGCATCCGTCACAAGATCCAGGGCTTCATCCTGACCTACGACACGTTTTTGAAGCTGTTCTTTCAAATGAAGCAGTTTCTCCCGTTCTGATTCCACCAGTCGTGTTACTTCCACGCCTGTCCAGCGGGATACGATCTTGGCAATCATTTCTTCATCTACAGTTTCCTGGATCAAAGAATCCTCCTTGACCAGCTCCTGCTGTTTCTTTATACGTGCTTCCAATTGTGGAATAACGGAATACTGCAGGCGGGCCGCTTCTTCATAACGGGCATCATTTTGTGCCTGCTCCAGATCCAGGCGAGCTTTTTCCAATGCCTGCTTATCTTCCTTGGCATGTGCCAATACCGCTTTTTCATCCTCCCATTTGGAATGCATCTGGTCTCTTTGACTCTGAAGACGTCCCAGCTTTTCTTCAATCTCATTTCGTCTTTCGACTGCCTTTTTATCGTCTTCTTTTGATAACGAGGTCTTTTCAATTTGAAGCTGCAGGATCTCACGCTGAAGTTCATCCAGTTCCTGCGGCATGCTTTCCATTTCTACTTTTAAGGTTGCACAAGCTTCATCCACAAGGTCGATGGCTTTATCCGGAAGAAAACGATCGGTGATATAGCGATCCGAAAGAGTCGCAGCGGCAATCAAGCTTTCATCCAAGATACGGACACCGTGATAAGACTCAAAACGATCTTTTAAGCCACGCAGGATACTGATGGTATCTTCCACACTCGGCTCCTGAACGTTTACACGCTGGAACCGTCTTTCCAAAGCAGCATCTTTTTCAATATATTTTCGATATTCATTAAAAGTCGTTGCGCCAATGCAGTGCAGTTCACCTCGCGCCAGCATAGGTTTCAACAAGTTGGCGGCATCCATGGAGCCTTCTGTTTTTCCTGCTCCTACCAGATTATGAATCTCATCAATAAACAAAATGATTTGTCCATTGGATCGTTTGACTTCTTCCAGGATCGACTTCAGCCTTTCCTCAAATTCACCTCGATATTTTGCCCCCGCAATCAAAGAACCCATATCCAGTTCGATCAATCGTTTTTCCTTTAACGACTCTGGAACATCTTTTTTCATGATACGCCATGCGATTCCTTCTACGACTGCCGTTTTTCCAACGCCTGGTTCTCCAATCAATACTGGATTATTTTTGGTCTTTCGAGATAAGATCTGCATAACACGACGAATCTCGTCATCACGGCCAATAATAGGATCGATCTTTCCATCTTTAACATCCTGAACAAGATCTCGTCCATATTTTTTTAATGCCTCTACATTTTCTTCCGCATTTGGCGAATCGTATTTCTTACCATTTCGTCTTTCCAGTTCAGCCTGTTGACAGGCTTCCTTCGTCAAATGAAATTCTTTGACCAGACGTTTTGAAATGTACGAACGATTGAACATCAACGCAATCCAGAGACTGGCAACGCTCAAGTATGTTTCATCGTGTTCTCTGGCCCACTGTTCAGCTGTATCCAAAGATTGCTGAACCTCGGACGAAAAATTTAAGTTCACATTGTTGGATCGCGCAATTCGCTTGTTTTCGTCCGCGATGATCTGCAGTGCTCTATTTTTATCGATCTGCAGCCGATCATACAATCCATCCAACACATCCTCTTTGAATATTGCTTCCAACACATCAATCGTATCAACGCTGGTATGCTGATACGACTTGGCCAGATTAAATGACTCCATCAATATTTTTTGTAAACGTTCTGACATCTGTTCAAAGTTTACCATAGAACATCCCTCCTTTTAGCACTCTATCTTTCTATGTGCTAACTGTATTATATCATAATATTTAGCACTCGCAACCATTTAGTGCTAAATATTTATAAAAATAAAACACAGTCTCCTGTGCTTTACTGTCTATAAAACCACGCTTCAAAACGACGTTTATTCTTTTCAGAATGACGAAAATCGACAAGCTTTTTATTTCCCCTGGAATCAATATATTCCAGTTTGATTCTCCCGCTTCCATCCCCTGTCATCGATACTCTGGATGTCTGAAAGCCAATCACTTCCCGTATCGCATTGCGATTAAAAATCAGATATCCCGGTGACATTCGACATAAAAGCCATTCCCTGTCCTGTACTGGAAGATCCGCATCCGTTCTTTGGGCAAAAGCATGTCCGCTGAGTTTTTCCTGTTCTCTTAAAAACATTTTTGACTTTCTAAGCGGAATCAAAATACCAAAAATCAAAACAGGAATCAAAACAATGATGGGAATGAAAATCGAGGACTGCCATCGATTTCTTTGGAACACATAAAGAATAATGCCAAAGATTGCCGCCATGATAATCGCAATCCATATACTGTCCTTAACCGAATAAAAAGCTATTTTCTTTAACGGAAATCGGTAAGGATCTTTTGATTGTTCATAAATTTTTCTTCTATCCATACACTTTTCTCCTTTTTGGTTTCATGATCAGGAAGATCCCTGTAAAGATCAAAAGGCATCCGATAATATTCGAAAACTGCATCGTATCCTTTAAAATAAGCCATCCGCAAAACAAAGAGGTCAAAGGTTCGAACAGACAAAATAAGGAGGCTGTCGCTGAACCAATCAGACGTGTTGACACCTGCAGAAGCAAAACTCCGGAAATTGACAATCCCACCAGCAGGAACAGTGAACCGGCAGCCTGCCAGTTCCATATCACATTGAAACTTCCCTTCAACAGGCAAATACAAAATAGGACGACGACTTCCATCAAACAGGCATAAAACGCAACGACAAAGGGATTCAGTGCGGCAAGTCCCTGTTTATCCAAAACCACCATATAACATGCGTAGGTAAAACCTGAAATCACAGCCAACGCCATTCCGTAGCCATTGTTGAGATCCTTAAATTCGATAAAAAATAAAATGCCGACAATGGAAATGACCAGGGCGAACCATTGCGTTCTTGAAAACCGATTCTTATAGTACAAAAACAAGATCAAAAACACAAAAATCGGATACATGAAGTGCAGCGATGTCGCATTACCCGTAGGGATATACAAATACGATGTACTTAATAGCAATAAAGTGATCACCTGAAAGAAACTATCGATCCCTATCGAAAACAACTGGCGGCCATCCATCTTTAACGATTGTTTCTTTAACCTTAACATACAGTAGGAAAAGATTCCCAGTCCTAAAAAACGGAAAAAGCCAATGGCATATACATCAAAATTTAGATCGAGTACAACCTTTGTGAATAAAGGTACCAGTCCAAAACTGACAGCACTGATAATCGACAACAATATTCCCTGTCTCATTGTTCTATTATAGCACAGAATAAAAATGTTGATTTTGTCAAAAACACAAAAAAAAGGGCTTGTACCCTTTATGAATATGAATTATTTAAAAAGCTCTTTTCGATTATAAGCCTTTTGCCAGTTCATCGTGAACTCGCCGACCGCAATCGTTGTTGCCGGATGATCGATCATATTAAACAAGACATCACAAGGTACGGTAACCGCCTGGATACCCGCCTTGATCAATTCATGAACCTGGTATGTATTTTTAAAGCTTGCCGCAACCACTTTTGTTGGAATCTGATGAACGCGAAGCATTTCAATCAGATCCTTTGTCGTCTCAACGCCATCTCCGTAATTGCACATACGATTCACATAGGGTGCCAGATAATCGGCCCCATTGCAGGCAGCGATAAACCCTTGTTCAGCCGTATAGATCGCTGTGGCCAGGGTGTGAATTCCTTCTTCCTTACAAGTTTTAATAGCTTTTAAGCCATCATGGGTCACAGGAATCTTCACATACATATTTTTAGGACGAAGCTTAGATATTTTTCTGGCTTCTTCCATAATACCTTCATAATCTGTTTTTACCACCTGAATAAAGAGCTTTTGATCCGGGCTCAAAAGAGAAATCAGTTCATCAATAACATCCAAAGCTTCTTTGCCCGACTGCGTCAAAATCGTTGGATTCGTAGTGACTCCAGTCACCGTACAAAGTTCATTCAATGCTTTGATTTTACCAATGTCTGCTGAATCAATAATTAGTTCCATGTTCTAAATCCTCCATCAACACACATTATACAAACTTTATTATTGTTTGTCTATAATTTGTTATTGATTTTTATTATTTGATAAAAAAGGTGTGCATCTGCACACCTTTAGAAAGCTTCTTTTCCTTTGATATATGTCATTTCAACACTGTAATCATCATTGAGTACAACCAGGTCTGCATCTTTTCCAGTCTGGATGCTTCCCTTGCGATCATCAACACCTAACATGCGTGCCGGATTGATCGTACAGGAGTTGATGGCACTTTGCCAAGGTACCAGGGCTTTTTCTACCAAAATTCCCAAACCTTTATTGACATTCAATGTAGAACCCGCAAGACCCTTTGTCGATGTCAAATGAGCGCTTCCATCTTCATACAGTTCGATTTCGTTTCCACCAAACAATGTCTTCGTGCCTGCAGGCAATCCTTTAACCATCAAAGAATCCGTGATCATTACCGCATAATTTGGACCTTTGGCCGTAAAGTAATCGTTTAGTGCATCGTAAGTAGAATGATTTCCGTCACAAATGATTTCTCCATATACATCACGGAAACGGAAAGCAGCGCCTACCAGACCCGGATCACGATGATGGAATTTTGTCATTCCATTATATACATGGGTCATACTCTTGGCTCCGTTGGCAATAGCCATTCGAGCCTGTTCATATGTAGCTCCAGAATGTCCCTGGCTGACGACGATATCATGATCCACGCAGAATTTGGTCAAAGCGTAATCTTCATCGTGTTCACAGGCCACCGTAATGATCTTGATCAGATGATTGCTAGCTTCATAATAACGTTTAAATTGTTCCACATCCGGTTTTACACAATATTGTTCCGGCTGTGCTCCCTTATAAACCTGATCCAGATAAGGACCTTCAAAATGAATACCGAGGATCTCAGCTCCTTCGTATCCTTCTTCTACTACTTTGGCTACATTCTTCACCGCATTGGTCAAAACTTCTTCGCTTTGCGTGATCGTTGTAGGCAAAATCGAAGTTACCCCCTCTTTTACGATGTTTTTCATCCAGTTACGCAATCCTTCTTCTTCGGCATCGTTGGTATCAAAGCCATAAGCTCCATGCGTATGCACATCAATGAATCCAGGAACGATACGTTTGTCGCCATAATCTTTATCCACTGGTTTTGTCTGATAAGGATAGATGTTTACGATTTTTCCATCTTCCACTTCGATCTGGGCTTCCAGCCAATTATTTAAGACCCAGATTCTTTTACTTTGTATGATCATAAATACTCCCTCTTTTCTTTAAACACATTATACCTTTTTCTACGATACTTTTGTTTATAGAAGGCTTATACTTTTTAGTTTTATTTTTGCACAAACTCTTTATTTTAAATTGCGAATATAATTCAAGGCCCCTCCTGCCATGATCAAATCAAGATCTTCCTTACTGCAGTCACAGGAAACCTCAAATGAAATATTCTTGGTCTTATTCTGTACCTTTAAAGTTCTTTGTGAATAAAGAGACCGAACGTTTTCGATATACAATTCATCCATTTCATCAATGGTTTCATAATCTTCCTTGTGAACAAAAACCAAAGGCAGGATACCAAAATTGATCAGATTGGCTTTATGAATACGGGCAAACGAACAACAGATCACAGCCTTGATGCCCAGATACATCGGCGCCAGCGCTGCATGTTCACGGCTGGATCCCTGCCCATAGTTTTCTTTGGCCACAATGATGCCGCCGTGATTTTCCTGGCATACTTTATAAAACTCTTTCTTATTGTTTTCAAAGACAAACGTAGACAGTTTTTCGATATTGGAACGATATGGCAAAACCTTCGCTCCTGCCGGTGCAATATGGTCCGTGGTAATATTGTCCCCCAGCTTGATGACCACTTTCTTATCGATATCGTTTGGTAAAGACTCATTGGTGGGAATCGGTTTGATATTCGGCCCGCGAATGATTTCCACTTTTTCTGGTTCTGTGCTTGGAGGATAAATCATAGAATCATCCACGATCTTTGGCTCATAGACACGCTTGTCTTCATAATCCACCTTGCGGGGATCGACAAAATGGCCGGCAACCGCACTGCATGCCGCTGTTTCTGGAGAAACCAGATAGATCCCTGCACTCAAAGTCCCAGAACGGCCGTAAAAGTTTCGATTGAACGTACGTAAAGAGATTCCATTGGTCTTTGGACTCTGACCCATTCCAATACATGGTCCGCAGGTACATTCCAAAATGCGGGCGCCTGCTTCAATAAATGTACGTAAGGCTCCGGTCTGGATCAGTTTCATCAAAACCTGTCTGGATCCCGGTGAGATCACCAGAGACACATTCGGGGCAATCGTCTTTCCTTTTAATATGGAAGCCACTTTCATCAAATCTTCAAATCCCGAGTTGGTACAAGATCCAATCGCCACTTGATCAATTTTTGTTTTTTCCAGTTCATAAACCGATTTGACATTGTCCGGAGAATCTGGACAAGCCGCCAGAGGGACCAATGTATCCAGATTGATCTCAATTGTTTGATCATAATGGGCATTGACATCCGCTTTCAATTCCACAAAATCCTCCAGACGACCTTGCTGGGACAAGAATTGTTTTGTCACTTCATCACTTGGAAATACAGAAGTGGTCGCCCCCAGCTCTGCCCCCATATTCGCAATCGTCGCCCTTTGATACACACTTAAATGTTTCAAGGCATCTCCGGTATATTCGAAAATACAACCGACTCCCCCTTTTACACTCAATCTTCTCAGTAATTCCAAAATGATATCTTTACTTGAAACACCATGTCTTAAATGCCCATGCAGGCGAACCTCAACGATCTTTGGCATGGTAAGCCGGTATGGCATTCCTGCCATGGCTTTGGCTACATCCAATCCCCCAGCCCCTATGGCAAGACACCCAATGGCCGAACTGGTAGGTGTATGTGAATCGCTTCCAATCAACGTTTTCCCTGGTTTGGCAAATCGTTCCAAATGAACCTGATGACAAATCCCATTTCCCGGCCTAGAAAAATAGATTCCATATTTTGAAGCCACCGACTGCAGATACGCATGATCATCCGCATTCATGTATCCATTCTGAAGAGTATTGTGGTCCACATAGCTGACAGAAAGCTCAGTCTTGACTTTTGGAACGCCCATAGCTTCAAACTGGATATAAGCCATCGTACCTGTCGCATCCTGCGTCAAAGTCTGATCAATATGAAGGCTGATGGTTTCATCTTGTTTCAATTCTCCGTCTACCAAATGAGCTTTTAAGATTTTCTGCGTTAAATTTTCCATATGAGATCTCCTTTATATGCGAGTTATTATACCAAATTATGAAAATAAATGAAAGTTTATGATATAATACATGAAACTAAATGAAAGGAAATGAATATGAATGACTTTGAAAAGTTATACCGAGCCAACGAAGAGTGGAATCGCATCGACCCTTCTCTTTATGCCAAATATCGAGTCAAATCCGGTCTTCGAAACGAGAACGGAACCGGTGTCAAAGTCGGCCTTACCAAGATCAGCGATGTAATCGGATATCAAATTGTCAATGGAAACAAACAAAATCTTCCCGGCCGTCTTATCTACAGAGGCTACGATATCGAAGAGTTGATCTCTCTGCGCGAAGAACATCACTTTGGATATGAAATGACCGCTTTTCTTCTGATTTTTGGAAAACTCCCAACACATCGCCAACTCTTGGATTTTCATAAAGAACTGATCAAGATTGCCAACGCTGAAAGCGTAAACATTCACTATCAGCCATCCAATCTTCTCAATGCGATCCAGATCGATGTTTTAAAACTATACAGCCAGGACAAGGATCCGGATACCGATACATTGGAAGAACGTATGCGAAAAGGCCTTTATATTCTGGCAAGCATGCCCTTATTTATGCTCAGCCACTATAAAAAGGAAAAAATCACCAAGTATCCCCTTCCCGATAAGGGGATCGCAGAAAATGTCCTATGCATTATTAAAGGCAACACCCATTACACCCAAAGAGAAGCCGATGTCCTTGACATATTGTTCATGCTTCATGCCGACCATGGTGGAGGAAATAACTCCACGTTCACCAATGTTGTCATGTCCAGCACTGGCACGGATATCTATTCCTGTATCAGTGCAGCGTTAGGTTCTTTAAAAGGACCGCGCCATGGAGGTGCCAATATCAAGACAAACGCGATGTTTGAAGCCATCATCAAAGAAATCGGCATCACCACCAATCAGAAGGCTCTTCGAACCATTGCGAAACGATTGTTGGAAAAAGACTTCTTTGATCGATCCGGTCTGATTTATGGCATCGGCCATGCGATCTACACAAAAAGTGACCCGCGCTGCCAGGTCATCAAACAGGCTGGTAAGCTTCTTGCCAGAGAGAAGGATGCCATGGATCAATATCATTTTCTGGAAGCTTTTGAAGCCGCTGCCTTATACCAGATGCGTAAGATCAAACATGTGGAAACATGCGCCAATGTGGACTATTATTCGGGATTTACCTATTCTCTTTTAGGAATTCAGGATAATTTATTCACTCCATTGTTCGGCATGGCCAGAACGGCCGGATGGGTGGCCCATCATTTGGAAAACCGACAAAACAATCGAAAACTGATTCGCCCTGCCAACGTATATGTTGGCCAAAGATAAGGAGGAACTTTAGTGAATACGATAACTGTTTTTAAAGGAGATGGCATCGGGCCGGAAATTACCGACGCTGTCTTGGATATACTGAATGCCGCAAAGGCGGACCTTTCTTATGAAATCTTCAATGTAGGAGAAGCCGTTTATAAAAAAACCGGAGAATTCATTCCCCAGGAAGGCTTTGCATCGTTTGAAAAAAATAAGATCTTGTTGAAGTCCCCCATCACCACCCCGATTGGAAAAGGATTTCGTTCTTTAAATGTGACATTACGAAATAAATATGATTTATGGGCCAATATACGCCCTGCCAAAACCAATCCTTGTCTAAATACACTTTTTTCCAATGTCGATATCGTGACCTTTCGAGAAAATACCGAAGATCTCTATGTAGGAAAAGAGGAAGTCATCGACGATGACACGGTCATTGCCTATAAGATCATCACTCGAAAAGCCAGCACAAGGATCATCAAAGCAGCTTTTGAATATGCCGTAAATCACGGAAGAAAAAAATGCACTTGTGTACATAAAGCCAATATATTGAAAAAAACGGATGGCTTATTCTTATCGATCTTTGAAGAAATTGCCAAACAATATCCTTCGATCGAAGCAAATTCTTTAATTGTTGATAACACTTGTATGCAGTTAGTCATGGATCCGGGTCAGTTCGATGTGTTCGTCATGCCCAATCTGTATGGAGACATCATCAGCGACCTGACAAGCGGATTGATTGGCGGACTGGGTTTGCTTCCCAGCTGTAACAAAGGCGATGAATACGCCATGTATGAAGCGGTTCATGGCAGTGCTCCCGATATCGCCAACAAAGGAATTGCCAATCCAACGGCTTTATTGCTAAGTGCCTGCATGATGCTGGATGATCTGGGACAAGGGGATGTGGCAGCCTCCATACGAAGAGCTTTAGATCAGGTCTTTGCACAACAAAAATACTTGACCCCCGATCTTAAAGGTCACGCAACCACAAGAGAATTTGTAGAGGCCATCAAAAGCCAAATAAAAAGATGAGATCATTCGTCCTCATCTTCCAGTAATATATCGTGCGTTTTTAAAGTCAGGATATACGTGCCTTCCTTAGGATAGGCACTTTTTTCTTTCTGATCGGCAATGATCTCCAGTTCACATGGATATCCCAGCGATTCAAGTTCTTCCAAAAGTTTATCCTTCCCTAATTTCTTCGTGATATTTCTTCCGCAAGCACAATTGCCATACTGATCCAGGCATTGTAAGATCCATTCAGGAATCTTTGTCTGTGACGCCATTTTACTACACCTCGCTTAACATCTAGTATAATACCAAGCTTTGATTAAAAATCAAGTCAAAAAAAGGAGAACCTTAGTTCTCCAAAAATTGAGCGATCTGTGGATAGTAATCATAACGATCGTCAACGAACTGCATAGCGGCATTGGCAATCGCTCTGGATTTCTCACGATCAATGTCTTTATAGACATTGGCAAAACGGAAATAGATATAATCCTTGATTTGATTTTCACGTAAAATATAGTTGTAGTTGGCATCACCTAAACCGTAATCCCCATGTTCAATGTATAAGTCTGCCACATCCATCATGGCACGGTTTTCATACGCATCATAAAGATCTGTAAACTGAGAAAGTACGGTGTAAATGAATCCTTCGTAGTATTTCACATCATCGTATTGCCAGTTTTTCAATACAGTGAGGGCCACATCCATGAATTTTTCGATCATAGATGTCGCATCCACTTTGATCAGCGTTTTCAGTTCTTCCATCGTTGTGATGTCTTTTCTTTGCGCAATCATCAAAATGCGTTTTACCAAATCAAAGTCAGCGTTGTATTCTTCATTGTTCTCCAGGGCATCCTGAGCAATCTCGTACTTTTCATGAGCCGCAACTGCTTTTCCCAGAGATACAAAATCACTGGCCTTGATATCCACGGTATCCGCAATTTTTTCAATCAGAATCGGCAGCAGATCCAAATCGTATCCATCTTCTTCATAACTGAACTTTTTAGGATCGAGGTGGAACTGTTCCTGAATGATGGAAACGATTTTTTTGTTGTCTGAATTTTCCATCAACAATTCTGCATATTGGTCATATCCTAAATCGATTCCCATGGCCTTGGCCATATCAATGCAGGTATCCAGTGAGAACTGACGATATTGTTCTGCTCTCGTATCTTTCTTCACTGTTTTCTTTGTTTCTTTTTTTGCTGGGGCCGATTTTTTGGTTGAAGTCTTCTTGGCTGGTGCTTTTTTAGCCGGAGCCTTCTTAACTTCTGCTTCCTTTTTTACTTTTGCAGGTTTTTTGTTAGCTTCCACAGCACTTTTATCGTTTTTAAGAGTTTCTGCTTTCTTAGTTGTCTGTTTAGTTTTCGCTGCTTTCTTTGCAGGCGCTTCTGTTTTCGATACTGTTTTCTTGACTGTTTTCCTGGTTGTTGTTTTCTTTGTTTCATCTACAGATTTCGTTCCTTTCTTAACAGTCGTATCTTTCGTTTCCGCTTTTTTTGCAGGCATGATCAGACCCTCCTTACATTCTAGTGTCGTTTTAAGTATATCACTTTTAGAATTTTACGAAACTATAAAAGACCAAACTTTTCACATTTTTTTTAAAATTCAAACCGAATTTCCTACCATTTCACATATTGATATTTGTTTTGTGACACAATTTCATTGTATACTTTCCCTTGTAATAAAGATAAGCAAATGGTTTTGCTTAAGGAGGTATATTACAATGAATCAAAATCAAACTCCACCAGAATTTGAATCAAAAAGAAAACATCGTACGACCAACCGTATGATTGCCATTGGTGCCTGCGTTGTAGTTTTAAGCGGCGTTGCCGGTTTTGCCGGCAATATGCTGGCCGATGGTCTAACGTCTTCTGGGGGTATCACGATAAATCAGCAGACAGGCGGTTCTGCAAAAGGCGGAAAGATCGAAAACGTCAGCGATATTGCGGAAAAATGCGGTCCCAGCGTGGTAGAGATCACCACCGAAGCCGTTTCTAGCGGAAACAGTATTTTTGGCCAGTATATCCAACAAGGAGCTGGAAGCGGTGTGATCTTTTCGGAAGACGGCTATATCATCACAAACAACCATGTAATTGAAAATGCGACATCTATCACCGTTACTACACAAACAGGGGATGAATATAAGGCCACTCTTGTTGGAACCGATTCACAAACGGATTTAGCCGTTATCAAGATTGAAGCCAACAACCTGACGCCGGCAACCATCGGTGACAGCGATTCTCTCCAGGTCGGAGATGCAGCCATTGCGATTGGAAATCCGTTAGGAGAACTGGGAGGTACAGTAACAAAAGGAATCATTTCCGCTTTGGACCGCGAAATCACAGTAGAAGATGAAACCATGACACTCCTTCAAACCGATGCGGCCATCAACCCGGGAAATTCCGGAGGCGGACTCTTTGATGCCAACGGAAATCTGATTGGGATAGTTAATGCCAAAGAAAGTTCTACCGGCATTGAAGGATTAGGATTTGCGATCCCAATCAACGGAGCCATCGACATCATCGATGAACTTATAGAAAACGGATCGGTCACAAGCCGTCCAGCACTGAACGTGTCTTTGTATGATTATGCTTCTGGACAAAGTTTTGGCGGCTCATCAATGGAAGATGGCGTGTATATCGTCCAAGTCGTTCCTCAAGGAGCAGCGGATAAAGCCGGATTGAAGCAAGGAGATCGAATCATCAGTTTTGATGGAAAGGAAGTCTCAACATCTGCGGAAGTCAAGGCCATATTAAGAGAACATAAAATTGGTGACAAGGTCAATATGACAGTATCCCGTGATGGAAAAACAGTCGATGTTACCATCACCTTACAACAACAGTCTTCGTAAAAACAGAGATCTTCTCTGTTTTTTTATACTTCTATACGGAAAACAAACGGATATAGAGCTACATGTTGTTGATTTTGACATGATTTCCCTTGTATTTGCATCTCACTTTCTAGATATGGAAAAACGGTTAATCGAAAGACCAACCGTTTTGTATAATACTGGACATAAAGTCGTTAAATTAGGATTGATCGGTATGCGTTGATGAATTCTCTGGAACAGAAAGCTCCAACCGTTTCAGTATATCTTCCATATCCGCCTGGAGCGCTCCCTTCATCTGGTTTTTTTGTGCTCCGTAATCAGTGACACGGTCGCATACGTAGAACTGAACTGAGCTATATTCCGTAAATTCCATA